>JABJAL010000078.1 GCA_018669005.1 Nitrospinaceae bacterium | reverse complement strand
GGGGGGTCTTCACTGGAAGCCCCCCCGATATTCTGGTATATGGCCTCTAGTGAATCGAACATGAAATGCCGAGGCATAAAGGAGAGGTCTCCGTGAGCGGGACATACGAGGACAGAGACAGGGAATACGTTCTCAACCAAGCGCGAGAGCTGGGGGTGCGCTTCATCCGCATGTGGTTCACCGACATTCTCGGCTTCCTCAAAAGCTTTGCTATTACCATTGAGGAGCTTGAGACCTCCCTCTATGAGGGGCATATCTTCGATGGCTCATCCATTGAGGGTTTCACCCGGATCGAGGAGAGCGATATGTTCGCCCACCCCGACCCGACAACATTTTGCGTTCTTCCCTGGCGCCCCAAACAAGGGGGGGCCGTTGCCCGCATGTTCTGCAATATTCGCAAAGCGGATGGCGCCGCTTATGAATGCGACCCGCGCTACGTCTTGAGGCACGCGCTCGAGGCTGCAGCAAAGAAGGGCTACACCTTCTACGTCGGTGCCGAGTTCGAGCACTACTACTTCGAATCGGCAGAGCTTCCGCCCAAGACTCTTGACACGGGTGGCTACTTCGACCTCACCCCTCTCGATGTGGCAAGCGATCTGCGGCGCGACACGGTGCTCAACCTTGAGGAGATGGGCATTGGTGTCGAATTCAGCCACCATGAGGTTGGCCCCAGCCAGCACGAGATCGATCTGCGCTACGGCGACGCCCTCACAATGGCCGATAACGCCATGACCCACCGACTCGTGGTCAAGGAGGTGGCCATGCGCAACGGCGTCTACGCCACCTTCATGCCCCGGCCGCTCGGGGACAGCAACGGCAACGGAATGCATACTCACATGTCTCTGTTCCGAGGAGAGGACAACGCCTTCTATGACAAGTCAAAATCCGATGGCCTCTCGGAAACCTGCCTGAGCTTCATCGCCGGGCTCTTGCGCCACACCCCAGAGATGACCATCGTCCTCAACCAGTGGGCCAATAGCTATAAGCGCCTCGTGCCGGGCCTAGAAGCGCCTCTTTACGTCTCCTGGGCACATAAGAACAGAAGCGACCTCATCCGCATCCCCACGACCCGATCGGGCGGCCAGTCGGACACCCGGGTTGAGCTTCGCTCGCCGGATCCCGCCTGCAATCCCTATCTCGCCTTCGCCTGCATGCTTGCCGCCGGACTCAAGGGCATCGAGGAGAACTACCCCCCGATTCCTCCCGTCGATGAAAATGTCTTGGAAATGAACGCCGCCGATCGCGCGGCACGAGGCATCGGCACCCTACCGGCAGACCTCAACGAGGCCATCAAGGCGGCAGAGAACAGCGAACTACTAAGTGAGGTCTTCGGCGAGGAACTACATAAAAAATTCATCTCGAACAAAAAAATGGAGTGGGAGCGCTACCGCTCTCATGTCTCGGACTTCGAGCTCACCACCTACCTGCCAATTCTGTAGGCCTACAATCAGCCCTCACTTACCCAGACTCTCGGCCAGCCACTCAAGGTAGGGTCCACTTCCCTTATCAAACGGCATCGCAATAATTTCGGGAACATCATAGCTGTGCAACTCGCGAACTCTGGCCTCTAGAGCATCGAGGGAGGCCGCTCCCGTTTTAATCACCATCAACACCTCACGCTCATCCTCAATAGTCTCCTGCCAGCGGTAGATGCTCCGCACACCGGGCACGATGTTGACGCAAGCGGCCAGCCGCTCATCGACGAGTGCGCGCGCTACTTTTGCCGCCTCTTTCTCAGAGCCCGCCGTAACCATCACCACCCGAAGTCCACCTGCGTCTTTCATCCGCTTATTGCCTCCGAAAACCGCCATCAAACCAAATCCAGAAACCGCTCGGCTGCCGTGTAGGGATCTTCGCGTCTACCAGCAATGTCGCTCAATAATTTCTCGAATTCGGGCTCGCCCTCTCGGGCGCCAAGGTGGCGCTCGGCGGCGAGCGATTTGAGCTCGTCGGTTAAAAGCTGGCGGGCCCTGGCCAAGCCAAGGGTTTTCGAGGCTCCGGGGTGTGCCTCCAAAAACGCGTGCCAGCTGGAAATTGCCGCCACCAATTCGGGAATCCCCTCCCCCTCGAGCGCCTCGGTCCTGACTATTGGAGGCCACCAAGCGCTTCCTTCAGCACCGCCATCGGTGCCCGCTTCGTGGCGATGATTCAACATCTCCTCGATCAGACGAACCGTCCTGTCCGCCCCCTCACGCCGGGCCTTGTTGACGGAAAATATGTGGGCGATCTCCATGATGCCAGCCTTTGCCGCCTGAACATCGTCTCCCCCGCCGGGTTCCATTACAAGAATAACCGTATCGGCAAGGTGGACCACCTCGACCTCGGCTTGCCCGACACCGACTGTCTCTAAAAGGATGACCTCCCACCCCATGGCGTCGAGGACCTGTACCGCCTCGCCGCTCGCCTTGGCAAGGCCGCCCAGATGTCCACGAGTGGCCATACTTCGGATGAATACGCCCTTGTCGGTGAAATGGCGTCCCATGCGAATACGGTCGCCCAAAATTGCACCACCGGTGAAGGGACTTGTCGGATCGACGGCCAGAACACCCACACGTTTACCCTCGGCTCTAAAAGCGGCAATCAACTGATCGGTCAGCGAGCTTTTTCCCACGCCCGGTGCGCCGGTGAGCGCAATGATCCGGGCCGAGCCGCCCCTGCGATAAAGAGCCTTCATAAGGGGACGGGCAGAGGGATCGCCGTCCTCGATCCGGCGGATAAGCCGGGTCGCGGCAAGCAGGTCGCCCGATAGGATGGCCTCAAGGCTAGATTCGGTTGAGGGTGTCTTCGGCATGGCTACCAGTTGGGCGAAGTCGCCGGAGCGGACTTAGAAAAGAGAGATTAAAATTCGTCGATGGTTTTGTCCACGACGAGGGGCGGCCTGTAGCCGGGCAGGTTCTCGACATAGGGGCAATCGCCCGGAAGGCCCCCCATTTGAATAATTTCTGCGCCAACGGGCATGCAGAGCGGCTCGTTCTCGAAGCGGTCTTCATAGCATTTGCAAAGATTCGTCTCGGTATCGAGAAAAGAGCAGGCGCTCTTTAAAAGCATCAAGCGCGAGCCCCGCCAAACCTTGTCGTAGCAGCATACGCCGCACTGGGTGCAGAGGGCCTCCCATTCAGGGGAGCCCTGAGGCGGCAGGTTTTCTTTGAGCCATTTTTCGATACGCTTAATTTCAAGTTGTTTCTTGGATTTTTTCGCTTTGGCGGCACTACCGTTTCGGTGGCCCCGGACAACGGTCAGAGCGTCATCGAGGGCGCGCTGTTTAGATGAGGAGCGAGGTTTTCTTGAATTTCGCGTCTTTTGCGCCATTAGTGGCCTCTCTTAACTATCCTGAAAATTTGCTTCGCGCTTCTCTAAGAAAGCACCCAGCCCCTCGCGGCTATCCTTGGAGGTCATCGAAATGCCAAAAAGATCGGCTTCTAGCTCAAGACCGGCGGCGAGCGAGCCACTGAGCCCCCGATTCGCAGCGCGGAGGATGAGTTCCATCGCTGGGGCGCTTTTCTGGGCCAACTTGAGAGCCAAGCTTCGGGCCTCTTCCATGAGTTTTTCGGGGGGCACAACTTTGTTGACCAGCCCCAAGCGAAGGGCCTCTGCGGCAGGGAGCATGTCGCCCGAGAGGTTGATTTCGAGCGAGCGCCCCAGCCCGACCAGCCGGGCAAGACGCTGGGTGCCGCCGTAGCCGGGGATTATCCCTAAGTTGATTTCGGGCTGGCCAAAACGAGCGGCCTCTGAGGCGTAGCGAATCGAGCAGGCCAGGGCCACCTCACAACCACCGCCGAGGGCAAAACCGTTGACCGCCGCAATCGATGGCTTTCCCATCGATTCAAGATCGTTCAAGACCGCCTGACCCGAGCGAGAAAGAGCGGCCGCGCTCATGGGCGTTTGGCGCGCGAGCATGTTGATGTCGGCTCCCGCGACGAATGCCTTATCGCCTGCCCCCGTGAGTATGAGCACCTTGGCTGCCGGATTATCCCTCACGCTTCGAATGGCATCCGAAAGCTCGTCCATGGTGGCCTCATCGAGGGCATTGAGCACCTTGGGGCGATTGAAGGTAAGGGTTGCGACTCTCTCCGAGATATCGAGCAAAATATTATTATATGACAACATTTTTCCTTTATTTTTCAAAAACTTACATGACCCAGCTTAAATTGATTATCCCTTTTATCCTAATTCGAAAAGAATGAATCACTAAGGATTCAACTACCAATCTCAAGTTATTCATCGTTAAATTTCAATGAGTTATCTCTTATCATCTAAAAACATCGATAGCTTTTAAAATCACGCCCTCCAGGCATGTCATCACACTTGAGGTTTACCACACAACATATTGATATAAATAGACTCAACGTTACGTGCGACATGTTGCACTCTAGAGGGCCTCGACGATGAGCGAAAGGCCCATGCCGCCTCCAATACATGCACCGGCGAGACCATACTTGCCCCCCCTGCGCTTGAGTTCGAGCAGCGTCGTCAGCGTGAGGCGCGCACCACTTGCTCCCACCGGATGGCCCAGGGCTATGGCCCCGCCATTGACGTTGGTCTTCTCTCTGTCGAGGCCAAGTTCTTTTTCGACGGCCAGATACTGCGCCGAGAAGGCCTCGTTAATTTCAATCAAATCCATATCATCAAGCTCGAGCCCTGCCTTTTTAAGTGCAATTCGACTGCTCTCGGCAGGACCGATACCCATGATTTTGGGGTCACAACCCGATACCCCCCATGAGACGAGGCGCCCGATGGGCTTGAGCCCATGTTTATCGGCAGCCTCCCTCGAGGAGACAACCATCGCAGCAGCGCCATCGTTGATGCCGCTAGAGTTGCCAGCTGTGACAACGCCTCCCTCCTTAAAAACTGGGCGCAAACCAGAGAGTTTCTCTGCCGTGGAATCGGACCGAATATGCTCGTCGCGCTCAAAGCTGATGACCTTTTTTCGCTGCTTGACCTCAACGGGCACACATTCCTCAGCGAGGCGACCGCTATCCCAGGCCTCGGTGGCCCGCGCTTGGCTTAACGCGGCGAATTCATCCACCACCTCTCTGTGTAAATCGTATTTTTCCGCCAGATTCTCGGCCGTGATACCCATGGCAATATTGGCTTGCTTGTCACTCAAAGCATTCTGGAGAGCATCTTCCATCGTGTTTTGAAACAACCCGATGCCGGTTCGAGAGTTCCTAATAATGTGAGGCGTGAGGCTCATATTCTCGGCCCCTACGGCGAGGACAAAATCAGCGTCTCCAGTCAAAATCTCCTTGGCTCCACTCAAGACTGCCTGAAAGCCCGAGGCACACATTCGATTGACACAATAGCCCGGCTTATCCTGAGGAACACCCGCCGCAAGCGCCACATGGCGACCGATATAGACCCCATCCGAGGCAGATTGAATCACGTTTCCCACAATTGTGTGATCGATCATCCCGGGCTCAACTCCCGAGCGCTCCATCGCTGCCTTAGCGGCAATTGTTCCCAACTCGGTAGCCGTCAGGTCCTTAAGTGTTCCAAGAAAAGTTCCAAACGGAGTACGCGCCCCGCCGAGAATAACTATCTCCTGATCAGGCATAGAAAACGCTCCTTTCACCCCGTGAATCTATAATTAAGGTCAAATAGCTTCAAAATAAAAAGAGGTACGACCTATCGCTAGCCCCGTTTACATCCAACTAAGCGGTGTTTTCGCATCTCCGGCAAGCCGCCGAGCCGCATCTTTCGCGAAATAGGTAAGAATCAGATCGGCCCCCGCCCGACGGATCGAGGTTAGAACTTCCATAAAGGCCCTTTCTGCGTCAATCCAACCCTGCTGGGAGGCGCCCACCACCATAGCGAACTCGCCCGAGGTATTGTAGGCGGCAACCGGCACGTTCACACGGTCCCTCGTCCGAGCAATCAAGTCAAGATAGGTGAGTGCCGGCTTCACCATTACAATATCTGCGCCCTCCTCGAGGTCAAAATCCACTTCGCGCATAGCCTCTCTAGCGTTTGCCGGGTCCATTTGATAAGAACTTCGGTCGCCAAAAGACGGAGCACTCTCTGCCGCCAATCGAAAGGGTCCATAAAAACAGCTCGCGAATTTGGCCGAATACGCCATGATAGGTATCTGCTGGAACCCTGCCTGATCGAGAGCGCCTCTAATCGCACCGATGCGCCCGTCCATCATGTCCGAGGGAGCAATCATGTCGGCTCCGGCCTCTGCATGGCTCACCGCCGTCCGCTCAAGAAGCTCAAGGCTTGGATCATTGAGAATTTTGTCGCCCTCAACAATTCCGCAATGACCATGGTCCATGTACTCACACAGGCAGACGTCTGTGATTACACACAATTCGGGATATGCCGACTTAAGGGCTCGCACGGCTTCCTGAACGACTCCATTACTATGGTAGGCCTCGGAGGCGACATCGTCCTTTTTGTCAGGAATTCCGAAAAGTATGACGCCCGGAATTTTCAGCGCCACCACCTCAGCACACTCTTTCACCAATTCATCCACTGAAAACTGGTACTGGCCAGGCATTGAGGATATCTCTAGCTTCACACCATTGCCTTCGACCACGAACATAGGATAAATCAAATTATCAACGGTGAAATGGGTCTCTCTGACCATCCGCCGAAGCGTTGCCGTCTCACGCGTACGCCTCGTGCGGCGAGAGACTTCTTCGCGCACACCTGCGAGAAGGGAGTTGGAATCTGCCAATGTTTTGCCTCCTCCTAATGAATTCCCACCCAGGGGGCGGGGTTACTCCAGTCCACAGACGGATTGAATCGGTAAAAATCCACTATTGCACGGGCCAACCCCGGAATAGTCGAAACCTCGGCCTCGACATGGGGCTCAAGCCCCACCTCACGAGCCGTTTCGCTTGTGACTGGACCGATAGAGGCGATCAACACACGCCCCATCGATGCCTCGATAAAATCCTCACCGAGCATTTCGGCAAAATTGCGTACAGTTGAAGAACTTGTGAACGTCACCATTTCAATTCGACCCGAAGCAATTGCCTCACGGATACGCTCGACATCAGAGACATCTGCTAAAAGGGTCTGGTAGGCAGGTGGCACATTAACCACGGCACCCCGCTCGGAGAGGGTATCGGGCAAAATTTCCCTTGCCTCCAGCGCTCTAGGAATAAGCACCCGTTTACCAGAAAGCGCCTCGTTCGACATCATCTCCAAAATTCCTTCCGCAACATAGGTTTCTGGAACCCCATCCGCCTTGAGGCGGAGAACATCCTCAAGCGCGTGTGCAGTTGCGGGGCCTATGGCTAGGATCTTCACACCTTTTGCAAACGACCTCGAATCCAGACCCGACGACAGAAGTCGCTCTGCAAAGAATCGCACACCGTTCGCACTCGTAAAAATCACCCAATCATAAGAATCGAGTTCGCTAATCGCAGCGTCAAGAGGACCCCAATCATCAGGGGGCATGATTCGAATCGTCGGTGCAACAATCGAATCGACCCCCAATTCGTCCAGCACTCGGGCGAAACGATCCGCCTGCTCCCTCGGACGAGTAATTAGAATGCGTCGCCCGTGCAAAGGCCTTCCCTCAAACCAGTTGAGTTCCCACCGGAGACGAGCCACCTCCCCCACTATGACAACACAAGGTGCTGCAGGAATACCCACTTCGCTGGCATCCGGCACAGACCCAAGAACAGATTCGATCACACGCTGCGAGGGCGCACCTCCCCCCTCAACAATAGCAACAGGAACAGAGGCTGAAACACCTCCCGCAATCAGTTCAGATCTAAGACCAACAATTGAATCAGAATTCGTCATAAAGACAAGGGTGCCGCCCTCACTCGCCAATTGACAACAAGCGCTATCTCGCAAACGGACACCATCGAGCAGCGGATATCTTAAAACGGTGATCCCGCCAGCCTCCGAATTTGCTTTAAGTGGTATACCTGCAAAAGTGGCAGCGGCTAGAGGAGGCATCATTCCCGGAACAACCTCGAAAGGGATTCCTTCGCGGGTCAACGCCTTAGCCTCATCAACGCTCCCCCCCCAATTATAGGGATCACCCCAATAAAGTCGCACAACTGACTTGCCTTCCTCGGCGCGATCCACAAGAACGCTGCTCGCACTGCCGTCTCCTGGCTCAAGGGAGATGCGCTCACAACCAACGGGGAAGAGTTCCTGAATGTCGTCAGATAGACTGGATTCGAAAATTATTACTTCGGCACGCTCCAGCACTTCTAGACAGCGAACGGTGAGCATGGACGGATCACCGATGCCGGTACCCGCCAAATAAACAACACCGGTCTCATACATTCCGAATCTCCTGGAGAATTTTTCCTCCGCCCAACTCTAAAAGCTGGCGAGCCAACATCTCTCCCGCGACAATACCTTCCTCTGGTGCACACTCTTGTTCGGCTTGAATCACTCGTTGACCATCAAGGCTCGCAACAATACCTCTTAGGTGCAATACATCGCCCCTGAATTCGGCGAATGCGGCTAGTGGCACCTGGCACCCCCCTTCAAGATACGCCATGACACTACGCTCCGCTGCCACTGCCTGGCGAGTGGGCTCATGGTCAAGCCCCGCAAGCGCCGCCATTGTACCCGAATCGCCCTCTCTCACCTCAAGGCCAAGAGCACCTTGTCCGACAGCGGGAAGCATCAACTCGGGCGCGAGGCGTTCAGTCACACGCTCTCCATGCCCTAGCCGATTCAAACCCGCCGCTGCAAGAATAGCTCCAGCAACCTCACCCTCGGACACCTTACGAAGACGGGTATCGACATTCCCCCTAAGATCGACCACATCAAGGTCATTTCGATATCGCTTGAGTTGCGCCTGGCGGCGAAGGCTACTCGTTCCAACACGGCTCCCAGGGGGCAGACCACGTATAGACTCGCCACCACGGGAGACAAGCACATCCCAAGGCTCCTCTCGCTCAGGAACTGCTCCGAGTTTCAAACCGGCAGGAAGATCACCAGGAAGATCCTTCAAGCTGTGGACGGCAAGATCAATTCGGCCATCGAGAAGCTGCTCTTCTATTTCCGTGACAAACAATCCTTTACCGCCAACCTCATGAAGTGCAGCATCGAGGATTTCATCTCCCCGTGTACGGATGATAATCTCCTCTACTTCAAGACCTGGATTTTCATTCTTAATTCGAGCGGCCATTTGCCTCGATTGGGCGAGTGCAAGAGCACTTCCACGAGTACCGAGGCGAAGCTTTTCTATCATTTACCACCATCCTTTTCAGAGTCCGACTCGTCATCTTCGGGCTCCACACCAAAAAGGCGCTGAACGATCGACAAAGAATCGTCACCCATCTCCTCGTCCGCCATTTTCTTCAAAACATCAAATGGGCGATGAAGTAACTTATTCACGATGGCACGCGACATGGCCTCAATGGCCTGATGCTCCTTCTCACCCATATCCGGAAAACGAGAAAGGGTTTTTGAGACTTCCCCTGCTCGCTGAGCCTCGGCCTCAATGCGGATAGCCGAGAAGGTTTGAGAAAGTGACTCCATTTGAATACGGCGCACATATGACTCAACTTCCTTTTCGATGATGGAGTTTGCTTGAAGGGCCTCCTCTTCCCGGCCTTTCATGTTGGATGCCACTACCGATTGCAGATCGTCGATATCGTAAAGATAAGCATTTTCTAAATCACCCACGGCAGGATCAATGTCACGCGGTACAGCGATATCGATCAAGAACATGGGGGCATCGCGCCTGACTTCCAGCGCTGTTGTCACCATCTTTGGATCAACAACTGTGTGAGGGGCACCGGTTGATGAAATAATAATATCAGCACGAGCCAATTGGCCGGCAAGATTATTAAAGTCCACCGCACTGCCACCGAGATCGGCCGCTAGCGCCTCGGCCCTGGAATATGTGCGATTTGCGACGAGAAGCGTTTTCGCGCCATGGCCTACAAGATGCCTTGCCGCCAGTTCAGCCATCTCACCTGCCCCGAGAAGAAGAACAGATTTATCCTCTAGCGTTCCGAAGATTCGGCCCGCCAGTTCAGCTGCTACAGAACTGACGGAAACCGCTTTTTTACCAAGAGCTGTTTGGTCGCGAACTTTTTTCGCCACCCTGAAAGCCCGCGAGAAAAGACCTGTCAGCGTCTTGCCGGCGTGACCCGCCTCCTGGGCAACTCGGTAGGCCTCTTTTACCTGACCAAGGATCTGCGGCTCACCTAGAACCATCGATTCAAGGCTCGATGCGACACGGAAAAGATGTCGAGTCGCCTCCTCGTCACGCTGAATGTAGAGATGATCGACAAGTTCATCTTGCCGAAGGCCACGCGACTCCTTTAAAAAATCATAAATTGCATCAACACCCTGCTCATAGCTCTCGGCCCAACCATAGAGCTCAACCCGGTTGCAGGTCGATAAAATCACGCGCTCGCTCACCGATGGGAATCGCGACATATGGTCGAGCCACTCTGGCATGTCGCCCTCAGGAAAATAGAAACGCTCGCGCACCTCTAGCGGAGTGGTATGGTGACTAACTCCCGCTAAGATTATCGACACGATTCAGGGTCTCCTGACTTAAATATGAACAGCGATGGCCAAAATCACCGCAACAAAGGAAATCATCGAAAATACGGCCGAGCGATGCCCTTTCCAACTACGCGTTAAGCGACACACCAACAAAACTCCGTACGCCCCCCACACAAGTACAAGGGGCCAAGTTTTCATCGGATCAAGACTCCAGTAAGCCCCATGCCGGGCCTTGGCCCACATGGAGCCAATCAGCATGCTCGCCGTGAGAAATGTAAACCCGAAATAGAGTATTTTGTGGTTAAGATCGTCAAGCACACCAAGGGAGGGAAGACGATGGAGCCAAGCGCTTGGGCGCTTGGATTTAAGTTGTCTAGATTGGGCAACAAACATTAAGGAGAAGCCGAACAGAAAAAAGAATGAGGCACCGCTCAACAAAGCAAGCACCGCATGACCCACGAGAAGGTATCCCTGAACCTCAGTGGAACCAGCTCCCCAAACACCCGGGAACGCTGAAGCGTAGCCCTCAAGGACAAATCCAAATGGCACAGCAAAGCCACCAAGAGTCATATCTTTGTATCTAAAAAACACGCCCAGATAGAGGAATACTATCACCCAGGCAAGAGCGCTCAACCACACTCCCCAGCCCCTGGTGGCTGGACTCGAAAATGAAACACCCAGCATGGCTGTGTGGAGAAGAAAACCACCGATGAGCGAACCAATCCCCAAGGCAGAAACCACAAAATGTTTTTTGAGTAGGTAATAGAGGTGGGCAATAGTTGATATCAGGTAAAGCCCAACAAGTACGGCAACCACGTCGCTCCCCTCATCTTTCATCCGCCAGACTTAGTTCAAAAGCGGATATAATTCATAACAATTTACATATCAATAAATTAAACGAAAAAACCTAAACCAACATATCAAAAAAACAACACCCAAGCCCTTAATTTTAACCAATTCTCTGTTTTTTGGGAAGATAGAGCAATAAAAAAGGACAAGGACACTAATCCCATCCATTCCTACCCTACCAGAAATGTAGCATTTTGACGAAAATGTCTGTAAAAATTGCTTTTCCCGCATTTTAGGTTAATTATACCCCTGCTTAGGGGATAATCAGGATATAGAGACAGCTTAAATTCTCCACCACCGGAGCAAATTGGATTGAAAAACATTCCCGAAATAAATCCTCCGCTAATCAATGCGAGCGGAATTTTAAGTTATCCAGAAGTTTTCCTGGCATTCGAAAAAGCTGACGCTGCCTTGGGTGGATACGTCACTAAATCCGTCGGACCCGATGAGAAACCTGGAAATGAAAATCCCGTAGTGGTCTGCCCCGAAACGAGTGCCCAGCCAGTCCTAAATTCTCTTGCACTTCCGACCCAGAGCCCCTCCGACTGGGAGGCCGACCTTGGAGAGACAAATCTTAGCCACTCTAAACTCATCGTTTCTGTCTACGGCGGAACCCCAGATGATTTCGCCAAGATGGCCCAGAGAATGACCCCTTTTGCAGATGTTATTGAGGTAAACCTAGGGTGCCCAAACAAAATGCCTGGAGAGGCAACCCTTATGGAAAGCATCGGTCAAAAACCTGAATTGTCGGGAGAGGTGATTCAAAAGATTCGACAAGTAACCGAGTTGCCGGTGATCGCGAAACTCTCCCCCAATAGCGATTATTTAGAGGTGGCGGCCGCCTGTATGGATGCTGGCGCCGACGGCCTGGGGTGCGGCAACACACTTGGCCCAGGCCTCGCCCTCGACATTGAGACCCGAGCAGCCATCCTTGCTGGGACCACGGGCGGCATCAGCGGCCCCGCCCTCAAACCTGTCAACCTGCGCTTAACCTACGACTGCTATGCTAGATTCGGGTGCCCGATTATAGGATATGGCGGAATCGAAACCTGGCGAGACGTGATCGAGTATGCCCTGGCTGGAGCCTGTATTTTTGGTATCGGCACAGCTTTCCTCGGTAAATCCACTAGCGAGGCAGCTACTCTGACAAAAGAGATATGGAGCGGTGTTCTGGCCTACCTAGATGGCGCTCCGCTCTCTAGCCTGGTTGGCGGTGCCCACCGCAATGAAGAGCGGGAGCCCGCACGTGCGTAAAATATTTCACATCACCGAGAATCGGACAGAGAGCGCGTGGACAAATACACTTTTTTTCGATGGCGAAGTATCGTGCCAGCCAGGGCAATTCATGATGGTGTGGCTCCCCCGACTGGGCGAAAAACCTTTCACACTTTCCTATCCCAACGCCATAACGGCAAAAAAAGCGGGAAAATTCACCGAAGCACTCACTTCACTGCGTCCAGGTGACGCCATTGGTCTGCGCGGTCCACTTGGGCAGGGTTATCCTGCCCTCAAGAGGCCTGCTCTCATCGGAGGCGGTGTAGGCATCGCAGAATTGCGTCTCCTGGCACTCAGTTCAGAATCACCAACCATTGTTCTGGGCGGCAGGACGGCAGATGAAATACTTTTTTATGAGGAATTTAAAAAAATCGGCACGCTCAAAGTGGTTACCGAGGATGGTTCGCTGGGAAACAAAGGTTTAATTACAGATATTCTACCCGTTGAGGCAGACTCATATGCGGTTTGTGGGCCAGAGCGGATGATGGTGGCGTGTCGCTCCATTTTGCCAGATGAACGAACCTACTACGCCATCGAGCGATACATGAAATGCGCCGTCGGGCTCTGTGGCCAATGCACCTGCTCTGGTCTCAGGGTGTGTGTGGATGGGCCCGTCTTTTCAGGGCAATCCGTTAGCCAGATGGACGATTTCGGCCACCGCAGAAGAAGCAAAAGCGGGCATTGGGAAAATATCTAACTTTCGCATTCAAATTGCGTAACCACAGGATTCTCTTTTCTTATATATATTGATGTGCTAAGTTTTGAAATATAACGACTTACCAGCAATTCACCCTTTGCAGGCATGTTTCAGTGGAGGATGAGTCATTCAACTTCGAGTCCTTGGCAGCTATGGTGGTCGTGAGCCTGGCTGCTACCTACCTTCATTTCTTTTCAATGAGCGCGTCCTGGTGGATGCAGGGAGCGGTGCCTCCACTTTAACCGTTGCCGAGCAATCGAAACTAGAAGGTATTCTCATTTCCCATACACATCTCGATCATGTGGGAGAAATTCCATTTATCGCTGACAATATTTTTGGCACCAAGGACTCTTCGCTCCCCATCGTCAGCCTAAAGCCAGTCCTAGAAGATCTCCATAAGTATTTGTTCAACAATATCATATGGCCAGACTTTACAGCTCTAGCCGTTGGCGACACCCCAATCCTCCAGTTCGTCTCTATCGAGGAGGGCGAATATAAATCAATTGCAGGAATCGACTTCACAGCCTACCGGGTCGATCATTCAGTAAATGCTGTTGGATATATACTAAGGGATGAATCCGGCTCAGTTCTCTACTCAGGGGACACTGGGCCCACCAGCAAAATATGGGAAAAAGGCAAAGAACTTGACGATCTTCGGGCTATAATCACAGAAGTGTCGTTTCCGAATTTCATGTCAGGCATCGCCGACGTGGCAAAGCACTTCACGCCAGAGACGCTCCACGAGGAAGTAAAAAAAATGCCTGCGGATATTCCCATTTACCTCTATCATGAAAAAATAAGGTTTCACGATGAAATCCTCAAAGATCTTGAAGATTTGAATGAACCCAGGCTTCAGATGCTGGTTCAGGGGGAAACCTACACATTTTAGTTGCCGCCCCTGGGCGGGCAGCACAACTTCGAGCAAACCCAAATGGCGTTAAAGAATTTTTTCGGTAAGAAAAAAAACGAGGACGACTGGGACTACGGGGACGATCTCCTTGGCACCAGTTCAACCTCGGATACCTCCGAATCCGTCTCCCCAATCACACCAGAGGAGCAGGAAATGATTCGGGGGGTTGCCATACGTGCACGTGCCTATGTCGACTACAACAAGCGAAAAATATCCACGATAACGTCCAAACTCAACGATCTCGATAAACAAATACTTATGATCCTCCCCTCTCTCGTCCACTTGAATCTGCCCGGCATTCCAGGATACATAGAAGATCCCGAACGTGTCCCGGACGGTATTCTGGATTTCAAACCCGATGACGACATACCCAGGCGAATCGAACGGGAGATTCCGGCGGCTAATGTCAGCATTGGAGACTTCAACACCCGGGCCAGGGGGACAGCCCCTATCTACACGCTCGCTGCGATGGGGAGCCTCGCCACCATCGCTCAAACCTCGAAGAGTGATTTCGATATTTGGGTATGCGTGAAAAAGCACGAATTCAAACCCAAACAACTCGAAGGTCTAGCCCATAAACTCGAAGAAATTGAAGATTGGACGGAGAAAACCAATCGTTTCGAATCACACTTTTTTATCACGGACATCGATGAGGCTCGAAACAACAAGTTCGGCGAATCCGATTCTGAGAGCGCAGGCTCGGCACTTGGAAAACTCTTAAAAGAAGAATTTTTCCGCACTCACACCGTTCTCGCAGGCATGCCCCCTCTATGGACGGTAATGCCTCCCCATATCACTGATGAGGAATACACGCACTACGTTGAGGTCGCCACGGCCCACTACGCCGTCAACCCCAAACTATATATCGATCTTGGTAATGCCCAGCATATTACCGTCGAAGAGTCATTCGGAGCGGCCCTGTGGCAACTCAACAAAGCGCTAGGAAGCCCCTTTAAATCAGCGATGAAAATGGGATTGATCGAAGATTACATGGACACCACATCGGACTCCTCACTTCTCTGTGACGTCCTGAAGCAAAATATCACTGACATGGCAGTTGAGTCCGAAGGCAATCGCGATAAATTTGATTCACTAGGAGAAGGAGAGCAAATCGACGAGCATCCGGAACGATTTTCCCTTGATGGATATCTCTTGATGTTCAACCGTATCCTAGAGTTCTACAAGCGCATGAATCGAAGCGACCTTCAGGAAATATTAAGGCAATGTTTTTACCTCAAGGCGGGCGACACTATCACAGGAATCCACGATCCACTTCGAGCTAAAAACCGAAAAAAAGATATGCTTGCTCAACTCATCGAGCAATGGAACTGGGATAACGAACATCTCCTCGACCTCAACAAATTCAAGGAATGGTCTTTTGACCGAAGCGTGAAATTGGGTAGCGAGGTCAACAACTTCATTATTGAATCCTACAAACGGCTCTCTCAGGCTGGTGCGACATCGAACGCAATGATTAACGAAACAGATCTGACCGTTTTGGGCCGAAAGCTTTTCACTTTCTACTCAAAAAAAGAGCGGAAGGTTGACTATCTCCCAAAAACATTCGAAGAGAGCCTTCACCAGAATCAAATCACCTTCACGATGACATCTCCAGCCGGGGGCGGCACATCGGGAATCTGGAAGGTCTACCGGGGCTCGGTGTCGGCAACCGACATTCAAAACAAAAAACTCGACGGCCAGCTTCTGCGTCAAACCCGAAACCTTCCCGACCTTTTAGCTTGGCTGGTCATCAATGGCGTCTGGGATCGGCGCAGCCATGTCAACCTGCAAGCCAAGGCATCCAGGCTGACCACGGCGAACCTCCAGGATATCCTTGAGTCCTTAGGTGACTATTTTCCACCCGTCGATGTGGGACATTTGCCCAATGAGGACCTGATAAAAGACTCCCAAATCAGAAGGCTATACGCGATCATCAACTTGGGCGACACAAGCCAGGGGGAGGCTATAAATCGCATTGATCTCGTCTATCGCACATCTTGGGGCGAAATTTACACCGAGAGTCCGAAGGAAAAAATTGATGATCTTGGCGCTCTTCGGTTTTGCCTGGACCGCCTACCCTACGCTGAGAAAGGAAAAATTCCCGCCCTGAAGGTCTATGTCCCATCCGGGAAGATTGGCGTTGCAGCGGGAAGGAAAATTTTCACCGACTTTGAAAATCAGCTACAAGGCTTGGCTACTTTCTACCACGCCACGCCACTCCCCCCCCTCACCCAACGTACATTTTTATTTAAAGGTGGCAAGGGTGTCATCACCGCTTCGTGGAACGGAAAAGAAACTACCACTTCGGAATACACCACTTTCGAGGAATTTCTCCACAAGAGAGAGAGCGGCCAACTCATTCGCACGGAGATTGGCGTGGCCTCTTCGGCCACAGAACTTCTGGCTCAGCAGGCCATTGTTGTCAGCTTCGAGCTCAACGTAATCCAAGTGATAATGCTCAACGATGGCGCGCGCGTACGGGTATATATTGCCGATGAGATGGGCTCAACAATGTGCCACAGCATCGGCAAAGACAGCTGGCCTACCTACTCGGTTAAATTGGGCGCATTCCTAAGCAACATCTCATCAAGAATCATGGCCGAACCATGGCGGGCAAAAGCTAAAATGCCCACCGTTAAGCTGGCTTTTTGTCATGTTGACGCCACCGGCACGGGCTCCAACCAGTACAGTGTCGTTGACGAAACCATGAAATACCTACAGGACATTGAAAACAGAAAAGCCGCCTCGGGCCAGGTGAAGTTCGCCGAAATGAAGACTAAAACAGGGAAACGGGCCCTTGTCTTTCAAGTTGACGATGAGAAAATCACCAGCCTTAAGCACGGGGCCAAAATATTTGAGGCCGTAGCCAGACATTTCAAGAACTCCTACCCCAACATCACTTCAATACCCGTTACAGACCTTTCCCTTCCCCTGGATTTCAGAAAAAAGAATTGCCCACGGGGAGCAAAGACCTACCATTTCCTGATGTACAAAAATATGTTGGAGCGCAAATTGAACGAGGCTTTAAAATCCCTTTAATAACACCTCTTCAGTACGACGTCCCAAGTTGTAAATTAGAACCTCAATTCTTGACAAACAACCGGGAGCGGCTCTACGCTGAGGACCCGGAAACAGGTGAAATAGAAATTGGCACCGGCATTAGCGAGGAGAAAATTCATTGAATGATTTGAGCAAGAGGCGGCAACTCGGAAGAGAGATGGCCGAGCGAATAAGCCAACTAGTTACGGAAAAAATACCCGGTATCGACAAAGATATTCGATTTACCTACATCGAGGACAGCTTTCGCCTGTGGTGGGGCGACAGAGGAGATCCAGAAACCACACTGCTCATTACATTCGAGCAACTCCAAACGCTTGACAACAACGAGCTCAAGCAGGTCATCCGAAACTCAGCCAACTAACACTCAACCACTATCGAAAATGCGGAAAACCGTTAATAGCTGCTACGCGTTTCCTCAAGAGGCAAAAGAGGCCTCGATATAGAAATTTCCATGCTCCGTACTGAAAGGAATCATCAAGGTAGTGCCAGATGCGGAAACGTGTCTTATTGTATGGTCCTTTCCCCGCACGACAGTGGGAATGGCCGCAGTAAAATCAAAGCCCAGTTTCTGAAGCTGGGATCGCGCGTCGCCCGAAATCATATTCGTCAACTCGCCAACAGCATCTGCTACATCCTCGTTCATTTCCGAAAATTGCTCGCCAATCATATTTTCTACGATCTTTAGCGCACATGATTCGGAAAAACTTACAGCCAGCGACCCCTCCGAATACCCCGTCAGACCGATGATTCCAGTGATGTCTCCAACGGCGACATCCGTTTCTTTAATTTGGGGCTTACCCGGTTTCGGCGAAAGCATGGCCATGGTGCTCAGCACATTAACCGTCGCCTGAAGAAAAGGATTCAAAAACTCAGCTTTCATCGTTCCCCCCGCAGACAAAACATAACAAAAAAAACGATCTCTTAAAGATCACACTTCTGTAAGAACATCCCAAGATATAACACATAGGTTCTTAACACCAAAGTACAAACACACGACAGCAGAAAAATTCAACGGAGAGAATTTCCACCTAATTCAAAGGTTTATTTAAAAAATTCAACTTTACCATTTACCTGATCTTAACAACCAAATCTTTTTCTGCTCGAACTACGAAAACCGCCAAACCTCGTTCGTATCAAAAACTTACTGCCTTACCAAACGCTATATTTCGCCTTCAATGAGACAATCGAATTCACAACATTTGCTTTATTATGTGCTTTTCGATACAAGCCTGCATCGCCCCAAACAAACACCAAGGAACTACTGAATATTCTCCGTATTTTTTTTCTAACAAAAAAATTACAATCTACAAACAATCTCCTATTCGAAAGGGTTTGACGAATCCGGCCAAATGTAATCAAATAGCCATGTGATATTCTTGATCTAAAGCCTAGGTTTATCTATCACTAGGCTAAACTGGAACCGGAGGCACGTTTTGGACCCTAAGATAAAAGTTCTCGTAGTTGACGACTTTGCAACAATGAGAAAAGTGGTGCGTAACATGCTCCGCCAGATGGGCATTGACAATGTATCCGAAGCCGAAAATGGCGACGAAGGCTTCCGGATGGCTAAAGCTGGAGAATTCGGCCTGATAGTCTCGGATTGGAACATGCCCATCATGACGGGTCTTGAATTCCTCAAGGCTGTTCGGGCGGACGAAAACACGAAAACCACCCCGTTCTTGATGGTAACGGCCGAGGCGCTCAAGGAAAATATTATCCAGGCCATTCAAGCAGGAGCTTCTAACTACATCGTCAAACCCTTCACGCCACAAGTTTTCGAGGAAAAGCTCAGCGCCATTTTCAAATAGACTTGGCAAAGTGGGGGGCGCAACACTTCATCGAGCACTTGTCCGCCTCCCGCTCTTAGAGCTTAGCCGAGGTTGGCCAGTTCTTTATAGATTCTAAAAATCGAGCTACCATCCTCGTCCTGTCGCCCCTTGCTCCTCTGAGCCATATAGAATTGCTCAAGAAGCCCTCCCAGCGGCACAGGCACGTCCATATCCTTGGCCGACTGAATCGCACATTCAAGATCCTTTAAAACGATCCATATCGGCCCCGAGGGCGGATAATTATCGGCAAGCATGTCTTTGCCTCGTACATCGAGGACATTAGAGCCGGCTGCGCCCGCGCAAAGCGTCTCAAGCATGACATCGGGAGAAATACCCGCCTTGAGCCCCAAAGTCATCCCCTCTGCAGCCCCGGCCATGTTGATGAATAGAACCAGGTTCACCACCAGCTTGAGTTGCGCTGCGTGGCCGTTTTCCTCCCCCACAAAAATCGTCTTCTTGCCGATGGCATCAAAGGCAGGCCTCGCCAGCTCGAAAGCGGCCTTGGGACCCGAACTCATGACAACCAGATCCTTCACCGCCGCTTGCTTGCCGACCCCGCTCACGGGTGAATCGAGCCAGTTCATGCCCTTCTCCTCGGCGTGCCCTGCCATCGTGCGTGAGAATTTAGGCGGAACCGTGCTCATATCCGCTATAATCGCGCCCGCCAAGGCCCCCTCGAAAACTCCGTCCGGCCCGCACACCGCCTTCTCCACCACACCGTAATTAGGTAGGGAAGTCATAATTAGCTGCGCCTCCTTGGCCACATCGGCAGGCGAGGCCGCCCGCCGAAGGGCCTTTCCCTTAAATTTTTTGTACATCGCGTCTTCGGGATCATACCCAGCCACCTCGAAGCCAGCGTCTAAAAGGTGCCCGGCAAAGGCGCCACCCATTACTCCCAATCCAACCACACCCACCTTAATGCCCATGGGATTTCACTCCTTTCACAGACTGATTAAATGAAAATCGATTCAAGATGATGCCACTCTAGCCCGGCGAGGCAGAGGCGGTAAAGCAAAGAACAATTATTCCCATACCCTTGGTATCGAGAACAATATCCCCAAAATGTGTATGAGAGCTCCCTCGACGCCCCCGTTTCCTTCCTGACTGCCCATAGCAGTTCCCTCTCCCCTCTGGAATGCGCTAATATCGTTATCTCGTCCCATCGGCGGCAATTTGCCCCGAACCGAACACTCTCAGGGGAGAATACATTTCATGCCACGCCCCAGTTACTCGTTCGAAGGCGTACAGCACGTCGCCCTCAAAGTCGCGAACCTGGATGATTCCATCAAATTTTACACCGAAATCCTCGGATTCAAAATTTCAGAAAAATATGCACCTGGCGAGCATCCGATATTTCCTGTCGGCTTGTGTTTCCTCAGGTGCTCGACCCTTCATCATGATCTGAATCTTATCTCCTTCCCCAAGGATGCCGGAGACATGTCCCATTTGCGCACAGAGGATCAGGGCCCGGTCGCCGATTTGGGTTATCACCATTTTGCCCTTATGGTTCCTGGTCGCAAGGAATACGAAGCCTGGAAGGATTGGATTCTTGAGAACAACATCAATATCGTCCGTGGCCCCGTCGTTCACAGCCCGACCCACCCCGAGGGAGACGGCACCTGGGGCGAGAACCGCGCCTTTTATTTTTGCGACCCTGACGGCCATCGCATCGAAATTTTTTGTGAGATGGCGCTCCTAGATCATGAGACGAATGCCATTGATCCAGAATGGTTCGCCGAGCGACTGAGACAAGAAGGACACGACCCCTCAAAATACGCGCCTGCTCCACCCCAGATGCGTGAGTAAATTGATTCATCACTCACCACGAACCCCTAATCGATTTTTAAGGCACGAAAATGGAAAATAAAAGTTTTAAGCTCAGGCTCCTTGAGTGGATCCACCATTTCAATGTCAACGAAGAGACGATTTTCTTCTCCTTGACGATCGTCGTTGGGATCGTAGCGGGCCTCGCAGCCGTCGCCTTTCATCTCTCGCTCGGCATCGCGCATAAATTCTTTTTCGGCACCTCGGACATATCCGCCGTCCTGAGGCCTTGGTACCTCATCCCCCTCATTCCCGCCGGTGGGGCTCTGGCCGCAGCCCTTTTGCTCCGCCTGATACCCGAGGCGCGGGGAAGCGGAATCCCGCAAACGACCATCGCCTACATCGTTCATAATGGTGTGATTCCAGCGAGAGTCTGGATAGGCAAATTTGTGATCGGCGTCCTCAACATTGGAACCGGATCAAGTCTCGGCCGTGAGGGACCAACGATTCAGATATGCGCGGGCATAGCAAGCTGGTTTGGCCAAATTTTCTCGTTAGGCCGCACGAGTATTCAATCTCTTGTCCCGGTCGGAGCGGCTGCGGGCCTCGCAGCCGCTTTCAACACCCCCATCTCGGCGGTTACTTTTACGCTCGAGGAGTTGGTCGGCGATCTCAACGCCCGAGTCCTGGGCTCCATCGTGGCGGCATCCATCGCGGCCTCAATTGTCACTCGCGCCATACTTGGGAATAATCCGGCCTTCTTGATTCCGCCCTACTCCCTGAACTCCTACCTGGAGCTCATCCCCTACGCCATTGTCGGGGTGGTATGCGCGGGAATCAGTGTGATTTTCAAGCGCGGCCTTCTCACCCTGCGAGGTAGGTGCCTCCATCTTTCGGCCGTAAAAGCCGTGCTCATCACGGCCTTGGGCGGGCTGGCCATCGGCATTATCGGCATCTGGGTTCCCCATATCTTTGCCGTGGGCTACCCTTGGGTTACCAAAGCCCTCACCGAGGGCTACTCAATCTGGTTCTTTCTCGTCCTGCTAGTGCTCAAGCTTGTTGCGACCATCATCTCCTACGGAACGGGCTCATCGGGCGGAATTTTTGCACCTACACTTTTTATGGGCGCAATGGCAGGCGGCGCCGTCGCCACCATTACGGACTTTCTGTTTCCAGAATTAATTATCGGCCCTGGCAGCTATGCCCTTGTCGGAATGGGCGCGGCCTTTGCGGCAATCGTCCGCACCCCCATGACATCGGTCATCATGATTTTTGAATTAACCCAGGACTACAACATCATTCTCGCCCTCATGGTCGCAAATTCGGTTTCCTTTGTACTGTCCAGGTACTGGGAACCCGAGCCGATTTACAGCGCCCTCTCAAGCCAAGACGGCGTCCAGCTGCCAAACCATGAGACGGAACACTTACTTCACGAAATCCATGTGGTTGACGCCATGATCTCGGACGTCTCAACCCTTTGGGCCCGGATGCCGGTGAAGGACGCCCTCGATCAGGCCGAAAATTTCACTTTTACCGGCTTCCCCGTTGTTAACGACGACGGTCACATGGTTGGAATTATTAGCGAGGCAGACCTTCGCCAGGCTCATGCACAGGGCAAGGATGAAGAGCCCATTATAGAGGCAGCGACGACGAGCTACATCCTTCACGCTCATCCGGATCAATCGCTCGACTCGGTGATGGCCAAACTAGGGGACAGACAGATATCCCGCCTCCCCGTCGTAAGCCGTGCCGATCCGACGCGTCTGCTCGGCATCATAACCGCAGAGGATGTAATGAAAGCATTCGGCAAGACGCTGGCAAGAGTTCGCCATGACGACAATTCACACGCCTGAGACTTAACAAGCATCACCCTAATCGGGCGTGGGTAAGCCGGGGAGAAAAATTCTGCCAAAAAAGGTAGAATCTTTAGACATCAGCAAATCACCCTTCGGGTGTGGAGGAAGTCGAACAATGAATAACGAAAGTAGCGTGCGTGCCTGTCTTGTCGGCCTTGGCTGGTGGGGCGGTGAATTTGCCCGCGCGGCTAAAAAGGCAGAAGGAATAGAAGTGACGGCTGGTTTCGCAAGAACAAGAGAAACCCGCGAGGCGTTTGCAAGCGAGCACGGATGCCGACCGGTTGAAAGCTGGGAGGATGTCCTCAAGGACAATGAGGTTGATGCCGTCATTCTCGCCACCCCGCATTCGCTTCATGCCCAGATGGTTGAGGAGGCGGCCTCGGCAGGAAAACATGTTTTTGTCGAAAAACCCTTCGTGTTGAGTGTACCCGAGGGGCAACGCGCCATTGCCGCCTGCGAGAAGGCTGGTGTGCGCCTCGGTGTTGGCCATCAGCGGCGCTATCAGCCCGCCCATCGCCAGCTAAAGCAATTGATCGACTCTGGCAAAATGGGCCAGGCCATACAGGCCGAGGCCAATTTTTCCTACGGTTTTGCCGAAAAACTAGACGCCGCAAGCTGGCGCGCCGGTGCAGACGAGAGCCCATCTGGCTCCATGACTGGTCTCGGCATTCACCACGCCGACAATCTCCAGTATCTGCTTGGCCCCGTGAAAAGCGTGTTCGCCTCAAGCCGCTCTATGAGCTCGCAGACAAATCTCGACGATGTGACGGCCGCACTCCTTGAATTCGAATCGGGCGCCCACGGCTACCTCGGCTCCAATATGCTCACCCCCAAGGTGTATTACATTCAAATCTTCGGGACAGACGCAAACGCTTGCGCCGAGGACGAGGGCAGACGCCTCACGGTCCAGCGCAAAGGCGCTGACAAACCCGAGGTGCGCGACTGGCAGGTCGAGGGCGACCCCACTTCAATAAACGTGGTGGACGAGCTAGCCGATTTCGCCGCTGCCATCAAAGAGGGACGCGCGCCCGAGGTGGATGGCCATGCCGGTCTTCGTGCCGCCGCCGTTGTCGAGGGCATCACCCTCTCGTCTCGTGAAGATCGCAAAGTAGAGCTGGCCGAGCTCTACGAATAGCCCGCCCACGACTAGGCGATATGATGCAAGGAGCGCCAGAGAAACTCCCGCCTAATTGGCAGCCGCCATGGCTCAAGGCGATGTTTCGCGGTTATTTTCAGATGGCCTTTGGCGAGGTGAGTGTGCGCGGCCTAGATCAAATACCCGCCAAGGGACCGCTCATCATCGCCTCGACCCACCGAAGCTACCTTGACCCGCTCATTTTGGGCGGCTTTATCTCCCGACCCTTCTCAGCCATGAGCAAGAGAGAGCTTTTTTCCAATCCGCTTTTTGCCCGCCTCATCACGAAGCTAGGCGCATTTCCGGTGGACCGGGAAAAAACACGCAATTCAACATTCCGAACCGCCGTGCAAATTCTCCGCAAGGGAGATGCCCTGGTCATTTTCCCCGAAGGGGGGATCGTGAATTCTTTGGGAGAACAAGGATTCAAGGAGGGCGTGGGTTTGATCGCCGCAATGACCAGCGCGCAGGTCCTTCCCGTCTACCTCTCGGGGGCGAACACACTCTTCACCTGGCCGGATGGTTTAACAAACGACACCCGGCTAGTCATCCACGCAGGAGAGTTAATTGAGCCTATGGGCACCGGCGGCAAGGAGAGTCGCGTCCGGATAGCCCAGAAGATAGCGAGCGCCCTGGGAGCGCTAGAGCGGGATAACCTTAAGGAGATCGAAGCTGGTTAATCTGCGGGCTGAATCGCTTGCTCGATGGTTCGACGTATAAATACGGGCGTCACCTGACGGCGGTAGTCCTCGCTGGCCCGGATATCGCTCAACGGCTCCAAATCATCAAGAGTCGAGGCGAGCACTTCGTTGATCGCGGGACGAGAAAGCTCTTTGCCTTTAAGCCCCTCTTCCACAGCGGTCAATCTCCTGAACACAGGCTCGACGCCGCCCAGGCCGATCCGGATCTCCCGGCACGTTTTACCATCCTCCTCGGTGAGGACAGCCGCCGAAATCGAGATACAGGGCTTATCTTCTTTCGAGCGCGTGGTGAACCGCGTAAATCCAGTGCGAAATCCGAGGGGCAATGGGTCAATTTCAATTCCGGTGAGCAATTCATCCTCACCAAGAGCCGTCTCGTAGTAGTCTGTCCAGAACTGATTGGCTGGAATTGTCCGCGAGCGGCCATCTACTTTTTTGACCATCATCTTCGCCTCAAGCACGAGAAGCGCGGCGGGCGGGTCCGAGGCAGGCTCAGCGAAAATGATATTGCCGCCAATGGTACCCACATTTCGTATTCGGATGGTGGCAACATTGTGGAACACCTCGGCCAAAAGCGGCATTTTATCTTGAATCAGCGCAGAGGTTTCGATATCGCGGTGCGGTGTTCGCGCACCGATGCGAATCCCGCCAGAGGAACTCTCCTCGACATATACAAGCTCCTCAACACCCGATATGTCGATAAGCGCTTCGGGCTCATATACCCGGGACTTCATCAGTATTGAAAGCGCGATGCCGCCAGCATAAATCTTTCCCTCATCCCCATACTTACGCATCGCGGCAAGGGCCTCGTCAACGGATTTCACTGGAACATATGTAAACGCCACGAAACAACCTCTTAGAAATGTTTAACAGGGCCGATTAGGAGGCCGCAGATTCTTTTTCCTTGAGAGCAGTCAAAACCTTCTCGGGTGTGATGGGAAGGCTCTTAATTCGAACGCCCACAGCATCATATACCGCATTAGCAATGGCCGCCGAGGTGCCGAGCTGAGCCATTTCCCCAAGTCCTTTGGCCCCATACGGGCCAGTCGGGTTCTCCGTCTCGATGAGAATCGTTTCGAGTTCGGGAACATCCTGGGTCGTGGGTAGCTTGTAATCGAGCCAACTAGGGTTCACGGGCTGGCCATTTTCAATTTGATAGTCCTCGGTCAGCGCATACCCAACGCCCATGAGCGCGCCGCCCTCGATCTGGCCCATAGCCCCAGCCGGGTTCACCACCGTGCCCACATCGTTGGCGCAAATTATTTTCTTAACATCGATATTTCCGGTTTCGGTGTCCACCTCGACGATGGCCAGCTTGGCGCCAAAGGCGTAGGCCGCCGACCAGTTGCCGTAGCCCGTAACGGGGTCGGGGTCCTCACTCGGCGAATCGTAGCTCGCAGAAGTGTAAACAGCCTCGCTGCCCTGCTTGTCGTAAATCTTCATGTAGGCCTCTGTGTGCGAGACAGAGTTATCGGGTGCGCTTTTGACGAATATCCGGCCCTCACGGGCATCGAGGTCGTTGGTGTCGCACTCTAAAAGCTGGGCGGCGCCTCGAAAGAGCATATCCCTCGCCTCAAGGGCCGCAAGGCGGGTTGCTTGTCCGTCGATGGTGGTGGTTCGAGAGCCCCTTACGCCCCAGCCATAGGGGTTTACTGCTGTGTCTCCGTTGAGAATCCGCACGTCCTCGACTCGGACACCCAGCGCCTCGGCGCAAATCTGTGATAGCGCTGTGTTCGTGCCGTTGCCCATCTCGATGGTGCCCGAGAGCACTTCGACGGTGCCGTCCTTATTCACCTTGATGAACGCGCCCGCCGTCTCGGGGCCCATCGCTCGAGCCCCGGTAAAATGGACTGCCGCGCTCAGGCCGTAGCCCGTGCACTTGCTGTCATTCTTGGGCCGCTCTTCCTTCCAAGGAACACGCTTAATTGCCTCGGTGACGCATTGGCTCATGCCGCAGCTGGTGATCTTCGCACCAATAATGGTGGTGTCACCTTTCTGGACAAAATTCTTGAGGCGAAATTCAGCCGGGTCCATGCCGATTTCTTTCGCGTGGTGGTCCATCGCCAACTCGGTTCCAAACGAGTATCCGCCGTTGCCCACACCGCGCATGGCGCCGCCATAGGAGGCATTCGTATAGACAACATTGGCATGGTGACGGTAGGCCTTGAAATTATAGAGGCTCCCCCCCATATGCGCGGTGATGGCGCCGACAATCGGGCCATAGTCCGAGTATGCGCCATTGTCCACTGTCATCCGCATTTCGCGGGCGAGCAGCATACCGTCCGCGTCCGTCGCCATGCGGATGATGTGGTGCTGGCTCGATCGAAAGGTCGAGAGGATGAACTCCTCTTCTCTGTCGTAATAAAATTTCACCGGACAACCAAGTTTCTTCGCCGCAATGATGGAGAGAAAGTCAATGTTGAACTTGCTCGTAGCCTTGCCACCGAAACCGCCGCCAACGAAGTTGGTGATTACCCTCACCTTCGATTCGGGGATGTGTAGGAGTTTTGAGAAATATTGATGAGAAAGGCTCGGGCACTGCGATGAGTTATAGACTGTCAGATTTCCGCTCGCCGACCATTCGGCAATGGAAACATGCGTCTCAAAACAGCAATGCGCCTGACGCGAGGAAGAAGTGGATATCTCGCTGACGTGCGCCGCCTCCTTGAAGGCCTTATCAACTTCACCAAATTCCATGTGCTTGGTGAAAGCAATGTTATCCGGTTTTGCCTCGTGAATAACGGGCGCCCCCTCCTGCATCGCTTCAAACGGATCGAAGACGGCAGGCAGGTCCTCGTATTCAACCTCAATGAGGTCGAGCGCATCCTTGGCAACCTCCTCGCTCGTCGCCACGACGGCCGCCACCGATTCGCCGATAAAGCGCACCTTGCCCCGTGCCAGCGGCACCTGGTCGTAGCACACGGGCATGACGCCCCACTTGAGATCATCGGGCATATCCTCGCCCGTGAGGACGAGCCTAACGCCAGCAAGCGCCTCGGCCCGGCTCGTGTCGATATTTTTAATCAGGGCGTGGGGCATTTCGCTAGCCTTGAGCTTGCCATAGAGCATCTTTGGGAGCTGAAGGTCGAGCGTATAGACGGCGCGGCCAGTCACTTTCTCGGGGGCGTCCACACGGGGAACGCTTTTTCCAATGTAAGCTAGCTCTGGCATGGCTCTCCCATCCGCACGGCTCAAGGACCAACGGATAAACAGGCGAAATTATCTTTCAGGAAGTCTAGCAATGAGGGCGAGACGAAACAAGACTTATATAATCAGGTTAGGCGCATCCCGCCCCCCTGAAGTATCTATCGATTGAGCCCAGAGGTGGGGCGTGTTAAGGCTATATTCATACTAAATATCCATCACATGATTTCTCGTATATAAGGAGCCGCACATATGCCCATTCGATTTGAATTCACCGGGCGCAAGGTAATCCTCACCGGGGCCGCTGGAGACATCGGCAGCCGGATTCTCGAAGGATTTCTCGGCGCCGGAGCCCGCGTGTTCGCCACCGATCGCCCGGGAGAGCGCCTCGATGCCTTAAGCGGGTCTGCCGATCAACTAAAAAAAGCGGGCTGCGATTTGACCGATGTTGATGACATTCGCCAGACGATGCGCGGCGCCCTTGAATGGCTTGGCGGCTGCGACGTGCTGCTCAACGTGGCGGGTTACATGCCCATCCGTGAGACACTCGGCCTTACCGAAAAAGACTGGTCAGATGTTCTCGGGGTGAACCTTCTGGCTCCTTACTTCGCTATCCAGGAGACTATCGAGGCGCTCAAGGCCTCGCCCTCGGGACGGATCATCAGCTTCTCCTCCATCGCCGGAAAGATGGGCGGCATCGGCCCCAACATCCATTATTCGGCGGCGAAGGCGGGCCTGCTCGCGATTACTTTCAACCTTGCACGCGAGCTCGCCAAGACCGGCATCACGGTGAATTGTGTTCTTCCCGGCCCGGCAGACACGGGCCTTCACTTCGAGTCGCCACCCGAGATGCTATCCAATGCAACCAAGGCGCATCCCCTTGGGCGCCTCACCGTCCCCGAGGACGTATGGCCGGCGGTGATGTTCCTGGCAAGCGAGGAGGCGGGCCATATAAACGGCGAGGCGCTGGACGTAAACGGCGGATTCTGGACTGACTAACCATACCAAGGAGAATTTAAAGATGAGCACAGATAACCCCAAAGGCTACGAAAATCCCGATTTACTCTGGACCCCTGCACAACTCAAAGAGCGGATGGGCGATCCAAACTTGCGGATAATTGACACCCGGCCCGGCGAGAAATTCGCGATGGGACATATCCCGAACGCGAGGCACTTTAACGTCTACGGCATCAACTGCGATGACTCGGACGAGGCGCCACTCATGTCATTTATGAGAATGTGGGCCTCACTTCTTGGCCAGCGCGGGGTAGCGTTTGAGGACACGATTGTTTTCTACGACGATACGACGGGCAACACCTGTGTACGCGGGTTCTGGTTTCTTGAGCTTTTCGGACATAAAGATGTCCATGTTCTCGACGGTGGGCTCGACGCCTGGACACGCGCCGGCCTTGAAACAACACAAGACGCCGAGACACCATCGCCTGCGGCCTTCAACTTCAAGCTAGAGCTTGATCGAATCGCCACCCACAAGGATGTGCTCGCCGCCATCGACGACGACAACCACATACTCCTCGACACGCGGACCGAGGGCGAATGGCAAGGCACCACAGCGCGAGCCAAACGAGGGGGCGCCATTCCCGGCGCGACATGGCAGGAATGGACCCAGCACCTGACCCCCGAGGGTGAGATGAAGCCTGCCGATGAGCTTCGACGGCAGTTCGAGGCAATCGGCATAACACCCGAAAAGCAAGTCACGGCCTACTGACAGACCGGCTACCGTGCGGCGCACGGCTACTTGGCACTACGTCTCCTTGGTTACCAAAAGGTGCGTAACTATATGTCATCCTGGAGTGAGTGGGGAAACCGAGAAGGCATGCCCATCGAGAAGCTGGAATAGGGACTCCTATCGAAGAACCTTCATAATACAGCATTGTTTTTATTTTACTTACGAAGATAAATGAAAATTTCACCCCTATCCAAAGGCGCCATTCGCATCGCGAATTAATAGCCCATCTGCGCCAAAAATTCTAATTCCCTTTGTGAAATGAATAATCTGAAAATTAGGTTGTTGGACACAGCACGGTGTAGTGCTTTCGGATACGGCTCCCCGAGAGAAAATCTTGAAATCGGGGCCCTTCTTCCTTTATACTAGCGCACCTTAATTAACATCTACGCAGGGCAGTTTTCGATTACCTGGGCGCCGAAGTGCGGAATGATATTTTGGCCCACTAGAACCAGGATATTGCATCCTGGAGGAGACGAATCAGATGAAAACAGCACGAACTTCCATCGCTTTCGCCATGGCAGCAATATTCATGGCGGCGGGTACGGCCATGGCCGCTCCCAAGCTCAACCTCGGCGCCGCCAGCAACAACGGCGGAATGATCGTCTTTGCGGGCGTGGACCGGGGCATCTTCGCCAAACACGGCATCGACGCGAAAGCCGCCGTCCGCAACACCGGCGCCCAGCTCACCAAGTCCCTCAAAGCTGGTCAGATTGACTTTGCCCCGGCGGCGTTCACGAACCTTCCCGCCGCCCTTGAACGCGGCATCAAAGTACGCGGCGTCGTTGGCTATGTGGGCGCCTCATACTCAAAACCGACCACGGACGCCATGGTCGGAATTGCCGTGCGCCCGGGCACGGGCATCAGTTCCATCGCCGATCTGAAGGGCAGAAAAGTGGGCGCCACCTTTGGCTCCACTGGCGACCTTTACCTTCGGACGGTTTTGAGCAAGAGCGGCATCAACAAATCAAACTATCGCCGGATCAATGTGCGCCCCCCCAGCATCGTTTCACTTTTCGACTCGGGCGGCGTTGACGCCATGGTGGCCTGGGAGCCATATCTCACCCGTATGCTCGACAAAGTGAAGGGCGCCAAGCTCGTCTCGCGCGGCGGCGACCACGTTTGTTTCTGCGCTGGCATGCACGGCGATCCCGACACTGTCTATCGCGATAAAAAAGTAACGCAGGCGTTTGTAAACGGCATGGCCGAGGCGGCCGCTTGGGTACGCGATCCCAAGAATGCGGATGAGGTAGTAAAAATAGGCGTCCGCTATGTCCGCGGCGTCTCGCCCAAGCTCTTCAAGCGCACCCTTAAGTATTGGACCTACGATCCTCGTCTCGGGGAAAACACCTTCAAGGCCTTCAAGTTCTCGGTGAAGCAGCTCATCGCACAAAAGAAGATGAAGCGCCCCTATGACCCGAAGAAATATTTCGACCTCACGTTTATCAACCGGACTATGAAAGAGCATCCCGAATGGTTTAAGGATCTGAAATAAACCAAACGTGAGAATCAATTTTCAAAACAGCGGCCGGCGTCTTTAAAGCGAGGCGCCGGCCGCTTTAATAAAACGAAGATGAGATAAAGGCAAAACCCATGCCACCCAAACTGGTCGTCCAAGGTCTCTCGCACCACTATCCAGATGAATACACCGGCGAGGATGTTCACGCGCTCGACAACGTGAGCCTCGATGTCGATGAAGGTGTATTCGCGGCTGTCGTGGGTCCCAGCGGTTGCGGCAAGACAACGCTGCTGAACATCCTGGCAGGACTTCTCCCCTACAGTAATGGGCATGTGAAAGTAGACGGCGTGGACGTGAAAGGCCCTGGCCCCGACCGCGGCGTCGTGTTTCAGGAGCATGCCATCCTCCCCTGGCGGACGGTTGCCCGGAACATTGGACACGGCCTAGAAATACAGGGCATGCCCGGCCCGGAGCGCAAGAATCGGACACAAGAATTTATCGATCTCGTCAACCTGACGGGTTTTGAGGACCGCTATCCCCACGAGCTATCGGGCGGCATGAAGCAGCGCGTCGCCCTCGCCCGCACATTGTGCGCGAATCCGGTTGTAATGCTCATGGATGAGCCTTTCGCTGCGGTGGACGCCCAGACTCGCATAACGCTTCAAGAAGAGCTCAACCGCATCGCCATGGCAACGAAGAAAACCACTCTCCTCATTACGCACAACGTGGATGAGGCGGCTTTCCTTGGTGACAAATGTTTTGTCTTCACCAAGCGGCCCGGCAAGCTAAAGGCCACAGTCAACATCGACATTCCGCGCGACAAGCGCATCTGGCAAGATTTGCTCCACGATCCCGAATTCGTAGCCAAACGGGACGAAATACTCACACTCGTCCGAGAAGAGGTCTCCCCCAATGGCAACGACTAGCCCCAGCCTTTCGCCTCGGCCTAGAGTCGTGCCCTCGGCCCGCTGGCGCCGATTCACAAAAGGTGGGGGAGCCGAGCTTCTAATCATGGTTGTGGGAATACTCGTCCTCTGGTCAACAATTTCGAGTATGATTCCGAACCCCTCGCGTTATTTGCCCGCACCATTGACGGTGATTTTCTCCTCAAGCGATATGCTCTGGAAGGGACTTTTGCCCAATTATGTAGGCCAGACCATCTGGCGTCTCGTATTCGGCAGCATCCTCGGCCTCCTCGTCGGAATACCTTTCGGCATTCTTCTTGGCCTGAATCGCACCGTATCCGATATGTTCTATCCAATCCTCAACTTTTTTCAGTCGATCTCGGGCATCGCCATACTGCCCATCATCGTCGTCTGGTGGGGCAACAGCGAGCAAACTGTTTTTACTGTCATTATCTACACGGCCCTTTTTCCCATTGCCTTTAATGTACTTGCTGGTGTTAGGGGCATACCGATAATTTACATCAACGTGATGCGCTCGCTCGGCGCAAGCCATATGCGCATCATCCGTGACGTTATTATCCCGGGTGCAATGCCAAACATCGCGACCGGCGCCCGGCTGGGCATCGGCTTTGCGTGGCGGGCTGTCATCGCGGGCGAGATGTTGGTTGGAAAGCGCGGGCTTGGCTGGATGATTTTCACGGCCCAGGACACTGACCACACAGACCAGGTAATTCTAGGGATGCTGATGATTGGAACCATCTGGATTCTTATCGATCGCTTTGCGCTTCGACCGATAGAGGCGGACACCATTCAGCGTTGGGGGCTCGTCCAACGATGAATGCCATCCAAACCATTTCGATAACCATTCAAAAACGATTCGGGCGCCAGCGCATCCGAAAAATAATTCTGGGCTCCATTCCGTTCATTGTTCTGCTCACCCTTTGGCGTATGAACACCGTCAACGAATGGCTACCCCCCGTCTTCATACCACCAATGGCCTCGGTCGCAGAGGCAATTGTCATCCTCCAGGACGAGTGCACGGGCCTGGGCGGCATTTTTTCCATGAATCCCGGCTGCCAGTTCACGAACCACGTTCTATCGAGCATGGGCCGTGTCGGTTTGGCTCTAATAATCGGCGTGCCCATGGGAATTGCTTTTGGCGTCCTTGCCGGCATGAATCGGCGCATCAGCAACGCCCTTGAGCCCATAGGCGTATTTGCCAATGCCATCTCGGGCATTGCCTGGGTGCCACTGGCCATCGTTTGGTTCGGCATCGGGGCTATGACGACCCTGTTCATCCTTCTCAATACAATATTTTGGCTTGTTTTTTTCAACACCCTTCTCGGGGTCAGAGGCGTGCCAAGGGTCCTCGAAAACAGCGTTCTCACGCTGGGTGGAAATCGATTGAACATCATCACTCAGGTTTATATTCCGGGTGCCCTTCCGAGTATCGTCACCGGCGTTCGGATGAGCATGGGCTTCGGCTGGCGCGCGCTCATCGCCGCCGAGATGATTGGTGGCACAAGCGGATTGGGTTTCATGATTTTCGTCTCGGCCTCGGAATACAAAATAGAAGAAGTTTTCCTGGGAGTGATCGTCATCGCGGTCATCTGGATGATAACCGACCGCTCGTTGCTCGTGCCGCTGGAAAAATGGACCATCCAGCGCTGGGGCCTTGTCTGGAGGCCATCCTAAATGGCACAGAGCCAGACACCAGCCAAAAGAAAAGAAAATTGGAGCAGCCACCCTACGTTCCGGTTTCTCGTTGCGACATCCCTTATCTTTGGCCTCTACTGGGGCTGGGGTTATGTTACTGGTCCCTCGAAAATTTCTCCTGCCCTTTGGGCCGTGCTTGAGAAAAACCCGAGCGAGGTGGACATCACCGTAACGACAGTGTTTCCGCCCGAAGAATTTCATATATCGATATATCAACAACTGGGCAGCATGCGGGGCGTCAGAAATTCGACCGCCGCGCTGTTTTCAATGAGCGTGTCCGACATGAAAACATTATCTCGCTACTACTGGGTTGATAGCATCGACGCCATCCCAAAGAAAAAATAAGCACCACCGGGGCATCCCCTAAACCGAGCCATAGCCTCCCTTCCCCTTATGTGTGCAGCACCTCCATTTGTGATGCCCTATTCTGTCCCCCATTACTTTATTGGGAATCTCCTCGAACACTACCAGCGGCTTATTTATTGCCCTTGTCGTCAATATTTTTTTCAATTTCGCCGTGGTCCATTTTCCGGCGCGCCATTTCCCTGAAAACCTTTTCATAACCAGGCGGCGAAAAAATCCAAAGCATCTTGATCGGCACCTTCCCTGAGTTATGCACCCCGTGGGGGATGCCGGACGGGAGAAACACACTCATCCCCGGCCCAACCTCAAGGAGCGCGCCGTCAATTTCCACCTCACCTTCGCCCTCGTGAAAGAAAAGAATCTCCTCTTCCACTTCATGAAGATGCACAGGTATTCTCCCGCCAGGCGGAATCTCCTGGGTGCCCATACTAAGATGGGCCGCACCCGTGTTTTTCGGATCAACCTGAATTCGCCAGCCCCGGGGCTCGGCCACATCATCCATCCCGACCCGCTCGCCCTCTCCCCATTTCTTCACGTACGCCATTCGCTCTCCTCCTCGCTCGCCCGATTGTCTTCACGCCCACCACGGTTCATTCTATCAAGAGTATGTACAAAGAGCCGTCACGGATATTCTCAATGCCGTAGAGTGCTCCGGTCCAGCAGGCAACAACAATTACGCTCCTATTGGAGGAATCCACCTTGAAGCGATTTGAGAAACGCACCGTCATCGTCACGGGAGCAGGTGGAGGCATTGGCCGGGCCACTTCCCTTCGACTCGCCAGGGAGGGCGCCCTCGTTATTTGCATGGACATCGCCGACTCAAGGGAAGAAACGGCGCGCCTCGCCAACGAGAAAGGCGCATCAGCGGGCGGCAGGAGTGTGGCTGCGCATCTAGACATAACTGATCCCGAGGGCGTGACGCGGGAGATGGCTGGCGTCATTGAGACCCACGGCCCCATTGATGTGCTCGTCAACTGCATCGGCGGTGGCAAGCCCCTCGCCTCTCTCGACATCGACGAGGCGGCCTTCGAGGCCATGTTCGAATACAATGTCAAAAGCACCTACCGTGCCTGCTGGGCGCTCCTGGCGCATATGCGCGAGAAGAAATCAGGGAGAATCGTGAATTTTTCATCTGTGGCCGGACGCTCGGCCAGTGTGCTCCAAGGGGCACATTACTCAAGTTCGAAATCCGCCGTCATCGGCCTCACCCGCCACCTTGCCCGCGAATTCGGCCCCGAGGGCATCAGCGTCAACGCTGTCGCTCCGGGCGTTATCCTCACCCCGCGCATTCAGGCCCAAATGAGCCCCGAGCAGGAGGCAAACACCATCGCCGCCACACCACTGGGGCGCATCGGCACGGCCGAGGATGTAGCCGGTGTCGTCGCTTTTCTCGCCTCGGATGATGCGCGCCACGTCACCGGCGTGACCATCGATGTGAATGGCGGCTATTTTCTGGGATGAATTTCCCTCTTATAACCAAAGCCTGACTACAAATAAAAAGCCCCGACCGAAGCCGGGGCCTTATGAAAACCAAGTGTCTTTATGTGGCATCCGCTTGTGGCGTGTCTCTCCCGATATCAATAACGGGAGGCTCTACATAAACTTTAGGCCGAGAATTCTGCATGAACAGATTTCCCGCCATCAGTGCGAGCCCCGCCAGTTTAAACCAGATTCCGTTCCAGAAGAGCAAAAGCGAGGCGGCGGAAAGCATTCCTCTGTCCGTCCACGTCAGCAAGCGAATGAAGTAGCCCTCCAGCACCGCCGCCGATGCGATGAAGCCGAGCGACGCCCCCACCCAAACCATAATCACATCGCTCCAGGGGCCGTCCATGAGAATGCTCGTGTAGGCCATGAGCAGCGGGACAACATACAGGGGCTTGGCCAGTTTGAGAGACGTAAAGCCCGTTGTCATCGGATCGCATTGGGCGATGCCAGCCGCGATGAATGCGCCAAGCGCAAAGGGCGGCGTTAGCGCCGCGTCCTGACTAAGCCACAGAACGATCATGTGCGAGGTCAGCATCGAGAGGCCAAGTTCCTGAAGGGCCGGTCCCGCGAGGATGATGATGAGGATATAGCTTGCTGTGATCGTCATCCCCATGCCGAGAATATAGCTCGCAAACGCCACCAGGACGACAGCAAGGAATATGAATCCGTATGAGTAGGACAGAATGATTAGCGTCATCTTTTGGGCAAGGTCGGGGTGCGTCACCCCGGTAAGAACGAGACCCATAACACCTGCCGTGGCGCCGATAACAAGCGAGTTGACCGAGCCTTGAACGAAGGCGCCGGAGATTTCCGTCATGATGCGGCGAGACTCCTCCTGCCGCCAGGCCGCCAGACAAGCCAGCGCCGTGTAGAGATAGAGCATGTCGCCGCCGTAAAGGGTGCTGGCGAGGAATACGGCGCCCTCGATTTTGAGAAGATACCAGCATTTTTGCCTAATTGTGCTGAAAACAATGGCCGCCGCGATTGCCCAGAAACCGGCGAAGAACGGGGAGAATTGCAGAATCAGCAACATGATGAGAATAGCAACCGGGGCCAGAAGGATACCGTCCTTGCGAAGAATTCCCCAGAAATCCGGCAGGTCTTCCTTATCAAGCCCTTGCAGGTTATGACGATTGGCATAGAAGTGAACAGACATGAAGACGGACAAATAATAAAGAAGTGCGGGCACCAGACTGATCAGGGCCACGTGCCAGTAAGGCGTCTCCGTCATGGCAGCGAGTATGAAAGCGGTCGAGGCCATGATCGGCGGCATCAAATGCCCCCCGATGCTGGCCACGGCCTCGGTCGCCGCAGCGAAAGTGGGCTTGAAGCCTGCCTTTTTCATCAAAGGAATTGTAAAAGTGCCGGTGATGACAATATTCGCCGCCCCGCTGCCGACTATCGAGCCGACCAAGCCGCTTGATACGACGGCGGCCTTCGCCGCTCCGCCCTTGTAGCGGCCCACGAGGGCGAAGGAGAGATCAATGAACACATCGCCCACCCGGGTTGCCTGAAGCAAGGCGCCGAAAACAAGGAAAATAAACACGACCTGGGCATAAACCCGTGTAATGACGCCGTATATTCCTTCCTGGCTGTAGAGATAGCTCATTACATAGCCGAACTCGGCGCCCTTGTGGGCAAACAATCCGGGGGCGTGATTCCCCGCCCAGTCGTAAACAAGAAATATCACCGCAATCACGGGCAACACTAGCCCAAGAACACGACGGCACACCTCCCAGACGAGGCAGGCGGCGACGAAACCGAATACCACGTCGTTCCACTCGACAAAACCTGCCCTGTCTCCCCTCACCTCGTAGAAATAAATAAATTCACAAAGAATGAAGAACGAGAGTACGCAGAACAAAATATCGAAACCCGAAGGGCGATCCTGGGGCGAGGCATCCCGTGCTGGATAGAGCATGAATGTCAAACAAGAAGTGAAGAACAGGAACAAGGGCAACGTGAACTGCTCACCATAGTAAGGCAAATATGGATATTCGAGGGTCCGCAACTGCTGAAACATTTTCCAGTCTCTCGGACCAAACAACGTGTAGCTGCCGTTGACGGCGCCAAAGAGAAAATAAACGGCAAAAATAAAAGCTAAAACCCTGAGCGCCCACAGGTAGCCACCTGACAGCGTCCGGGATTGGGAGAGACCCGCACCGAGGAAATCACGTAACTTTTCTAAAACCAATTTCACATTGGACATATATTTATCCAGGAGAAGCCGTGAGGCCCCTTCGGCTTGAGGGTCAATAATATTTTAAGGACAAACAAAAAACCGCATCTTTCCGAGAAGGCCAAAGCCTTCCCGGAAAGATGCAATCAAACAATCTTTATTGAATGTTGGCAGGAATTTTGTGGCCCTGCTCTTTCCAATAGCGAGCGGCGCCCGGATGGACCTTCATGTTGATGGCACCCATCTGGTCGAGCGCGGGCGAAATTTTGAAGCCGGTGGCCCAACCCTTATGCACCCGGAGAAGGAACTGCTTGCCCTTCGCCGAGTAGTTCAGGCGCGTCACTTCATACACCACGTCTGCAGGAACCTTGCAGCCGGCGACCGTCCAGGCCGTGTAGCCGATGGTGGGAACAGGTTTGTCCTGCCCATCATAGGAATTTGCCGGAACGGTAATCGGGAAATAGGCCTTGTTCATGGTCAGCATCTTCTTGAGGACTTCGCCGTCCACAGGAAGAAGCGAAATAGGCTGGGCGGTGGAGAATTTAACGAACGCCGGCGAGGGCACCGGGTTCGGAATCGTGAAGGCGTCGAGCCGGTTGTCTTTCACGGCGTCGGCGGCGACGTTCCAGCCCAGATTCTCCTCGCGCACCTTGATGCCGGCCAGCTTTACGATGGTCCGCGTCATGAAGTGCGTGCTGCTGCCCTTCTTGGCGAAGCTGACGCGCTTGCCATTGAGATCCTGGAGGGTCTTGATGCCCGAGCTTTTCTTAACCCCGATATGGAACAACGAGGCGGTTCCGGGCCCAACACCACACTGGTTTTTATAGGGCTTTTTGAACATTTTCTTGCCCTTGATGGCCAGGTCCAAGAGCGTCGCGACGCCGAGCGCGAACTCGGCCTTGCCGGACTCAACCAACCGGATGTCCTCGACCGCACCACGCGTTGTGAGGTTGCTCATTTCGACCGTCTTCGATTCCTTGGAAATCAATGCGGCCAGGCCGCCCCAAATCACGTAGGCCGCCGCACCGGGGCCGGCGCTCGCCACAGATGTCTTCACTCGAGCCGCCATGGCACCCGGGGCTGCCAGGGCCACAACGACAAATACTGCGGTCAACATAACCACCGCTTTACGAATTCCACGCATCTTGAATCTCCTCTAGTAAGAGCAGGGATATACCCCACCAAGTAGCAAGTCCCATCCAAAATGGATGAGAGGCAATTAACCCCTTGACTTGAAATTCAACCTTTCAGTTTAACTTATGGTTTTAAAATGATAACGAAACGAGCGGTTGAAATCAACAATCTTTGTCCGAAATGATGAAGGTTTTCTAAAATGATTAGACCAATAATGCGCCTTATTTCAAGGATTTTACTTATATATATATAGTCGCGCAGGTCATTCATTTCGCCTGCCGCCACTTGCCCCATGGATAATCTTGAGTCCAGAATAGCGCTCATCCCGCCCCTGGGACGCCCGAGACTAATACAAGCGGAGAGAGCATTATCAAGCCATTCAAGTCGTTGTTTATACTGACATTTACTCTGGGGCTGTTCTCGGTCTCAGCCTCGGCGCAAAGAAGCGTTCTCCTCTACACTTCAGTGCCAAGTTCTCTGCTCAAACCACTCAAAAAGAGCTTTGCGAAAGCGAACCCGAATCTGGCGCTCCGTGTTTTTCGCGCCAGAGCGAGCACGGTCAACCGAAGGCTCACGGATGAATGGAGCGCGGGCCGCCCTCTAGCAGACGTCATATGGGCAGGAGACACCTCCCAGTTCATCGCTTATAAAAAAGCCGGGCGGCTTGTCCCCTACTCGCCGCCCGGCGCGGCATCGATACCGACTGATCTCAAGGATTCGGGAGGCGCGTTCCATGCCATTCGAATCATGCATCTCATTATCACCTATAAACCCCGTCCAGGATTTCGGTCACCGAAAAACTGGGATGACCTCACCAGCCTTTCCACCAGGAGGAATGCGCCACTTCGCCTCGCTATGCCATCTCCAGAAAAATCAGGTGCTAGCTTGGCTGGCATCTTTGCCTGGCAACAAACTCCTGCCCTGGGATGGCGCTTCGTAAGCCGTCTACTTGCAAGCAGCCCCCTTTTGACCGACTCCTTTGGCGAGGCAGCCAAAGCCCTCGACGAAAAAATAGCGGCCGCCACCATCCTCGCCGACTTCATCGCCTACCCTCTCAAAAAACGGGACCCGGCCATCCACATCACCTGGCCCGCCGAGGGCGCCGTCACCATCACGGGACCCGCTGGCATCCTGAAAAAAGAGAACACGAATCTTGGCGTGGGTCCCCTACGAGGCGCGAGGCGCCTGATGGATTTCCTTACCTCAAGACAAGCGCAACAGATTATTCGCAGGGGCGGACTCTACGCAGCGCGGGGGGACATCGCCCCACCCGAAGGGCGCCCTGCCCTGGGTCAGCTCAAGCGGCTCGCACCCGACTGGGGGGCACTTCTTGCTAACGAAAAAAAAATATTGTCCCGGATACGGGCAATGGTTTCGATGGCCAAAAAAAAGAAAGAACATTTAGAATCAGAAAATTCTAAAAAGAAGTGAGTAAAAACCCTCACATTACCTTGGTCCGTCAAACGATGACTCTCGCAAGAGGCTGACAGCCGTCAGACATTGAATGCTGCCAAATACTGACTGGTGTCAGATACTGACTCTCGTCAATTGACCGACTCGTCTCCGATGTCTCTTTCGTCCAGGACAGCACTGCTTTGTCCCCGCGAGTCTTGGCCCCGCCATTTTTCAAAAAGATTCTGCTCAAGACCAAGGGCGTTCAGCGTTTTGCCCACGACGTGATCAACGAGGTCATCGATAGACGCGGGATGAAAATAAAAACCGGGCGAGGCCGGCAAAATCATCACGCCCAGGCGTGAGAGCTTGAGCATGTTCTCGAGATGAATTGCCGAGAGCGGCATCTCGCGCACGAGGAGCACAAGCTTTTTCCTCTCTTTAAGGATGACATCCGCAGCCCGACCTACAAGCGTGTCCCCAATTCCGGCGGCGATCTGCCCAAGGGTTTTCACCGAACAAGGCGCAATTACCATGGCGTCGAAACCGGCGCTGCCACTGGCAGGCTCGGCTCCAATGTCGGCCTCGGGATGCGTGAAGTCGGCCCAACGGGCGAGATCCTCAAGATCGTAGTCGGTCTCGTGCCGGAGGACCCGGCGCCCGGCCCGGCTAACAACTAGGTGGCTCTCCACCTCCGGATATGCCTCGCCCAGAACCTTTATCAGGCGCGCGCCGTATATCGAGCCCGAGGCACCCGTAACGCCGACAATAAGTTTCACTTGGGGCTCCTCTTGCGAATTGACATTTGCCCTACCCAACTATAGCTCCGGTATACTACCCTTCCGCCTGCGGTGGTCCAACCCCAAATACCTGGACATCGCGATACCATGGCGCAGACAGTCATATGTGGTAGAGGTATTGCAACTTAAGGAGCAGGAAATGGAGACGATCAACACCCCCGCCCCCGAGGAGCAGCCTCGCCTTGAGATGCGCCAGTTGGGTAATCTCGGGGACCTGTTCCTCATCCATCTGGTCAACACCGCCCTCAAGTGGGTGACGCTCAGCATTTATCATTTCTGGGGGAAAACGCGGATAAGAGAATATCTCTGGAGCCATCAAAGCCTAGAGGGCGACCGGTTTGAGTACACGGGCACGGGCGGAAATCTTTTCGTTGGCTTCCTCAAGGCGGCCATCGTCGTCATCCTGCTCCTTATCCTGGCCCTGGCTCTCTATCTTGGAACCGAGGGGCCCGTCGGCCTTCTCTTTATCTCCTCGACCTTGCTCGTTTACCTGGTAAGCCAGTTCCTTGCCGCCGTCGCTGGCTACACCGCACGGGGCTATCTGTTGAGTCGAACAAGGTGGCGAAGCATCCGCTTTGGCCAAGGGGGCTCGGCCGTTGGCTACGCCGTACGCGCCATGGGGCTTGGTTTCATCGTCATCCTGACATTAGGGCTCTACTGGCCCTACCGGCGGCACATCCTCCTTAGCTACAAAATCAACCGCACCCACTTTGGAACAACGCCCTTTGCCTACAACGGCTCAGGGGGGGAGCTATTCGGCCAGTTCCTTCTGAGCTATCTGCTCACAATACCCACCCTCGGGCTCATCTGGTTTTGGTACGGAGCGCGGGAGGCCGCCTATGTCGCCGCGCACACCCAGCGCGAGGACTTAAAGTTTACGATTGGGTATACCTGGGGCCAACTTTTTTGGCTCCGGTCCGGCAATTTTCTCATCTCGATAGTTACCTTCGGGCTGGGATATCCCTGGGTGATTCTCCGAAACTTCCGTTTCCTCTTCACGCACCTCGAAATACGGGGCGAGATAGACTACGAGAGCATTCTCCAGAGCCAGGAGGCGGCCCCGAGTTCGGGCGAGGGGCTGGCCGAAATATTCGGCATGAGCGGAAGCTTCCTCGGTCTTGGAAGGATTTAGAAAAATTGTTCGAGGGAACCTATAACGACGGAAAATCGGCGGCCCGGCGCGATGTTCGCGTGAGCGTGACGATGAACCGCCTCCTCATTGTCGATGAAGGTGGCGCGGTCGGTGGTGCGACCGGCGGTGCCACCGTTGACGAGTGGCCCATCGAGGGGCTCCGCCTCGCGGGAGAGATTTACCGAGGCGATCAACCGGTGCGCATCTCCCACACTGCAAGGGGCGAGGCGCTGCTAACCTTCAAAGGCCAGGAAATCCTTGCTGCCCTTCCGGGCCTTTCGGGCACTAGCGGGCGCTGGTCCTGGCGGCGGCGCATCGCCACCTGGGCGGGCATCCTTGTCGCCATCGTCGGCATAATGATCGCGGCGCTTGCCGCCGCCCTGCCCTGGGCGGTGGACCGCCTTTCCGAATATATCCCGCCCAAGGTCGAACGCACCTTCGGCGCCGGGGTGATGGCTGCTCTCGGCACGCAGTACGCCACCTGCCGCTCTCCTGAGGGCGATGAAGCGCTGGCCTTTCTTGTGGGTCGGCTCGCCGCCGGACGAGAATTTAAAAATCCGATAAGAATTCGCGTTTTCCGCTCAAAGATTTCGAACGCCTTCACAGCGCCGGGCGGCTATATCGGCATTTTCGATGGCCTCTTCCGCAACACCCGGACGCCAGAGGAGTTCGCAGGCGTTCTTGCCCATGAGATGGGCCATGCCCGGCTGCGCCACCCCGAGAAATCGCTGCTTCGCCAGGGAGGGCTCGCCATTTTATTCGCCGCCATAACCGGTGATCCCTCGGCACTGGCTGCCTCGGGCGGTGAGTTTGCAAAAAAACTTCTTCACCTCTCCTTCACCAGAGAGGCCGAGCTTGAATCAGACGGCGAGGCCGTCGACATGCTCAACCGAGCCGGTATGGGTTCAAAGGGGCTCTCTCGATTTCTAAAACGCCTCGAAAAAAACGCCCCGGATCTCGCCAAAGGGGGGTACTTCTCCACCCATCCGGGAGCGAGCAAGCGCATCGCCGCCATGCGGAACAAAACCCGCCCGGGTCGCCCCCCAATGAGCGCTGTCGAGTGGACCGCCGTCAGACGAATGTGCGCGAATACCGGTAGCTGGTAGGAAAATTCAAGCGGCACTTTTTAACACAAAACTAGAACAACCGAATCCCCAGCACTTTGACCTGGAGCATGTAGATCGGGGTGCAGGCGCCAATGAAAAGCGTTTTCATATTCGCCCCCCCTCACCCCCCGGCGATGACGCGAAGGATATCGCTTTCGCTCAGGAGGCCAACGAGTTTCACTCCGGCCAGCACGGGTAGGCAACCAATATTTCTTGACGACATGATACGGGCGGCCTTCTTCACATCCGCATTCTGATCAATGGTGATCACGTCGCTCGTCATTACCTCGCCCACAAGCACCGTGCTAAGGAACCGCTCCTCGGTCCTTTTACTGAATCCCATCGCCATGGCCAGTCCCGCCTGCAAGAGATCCCTATCCGAGACAATTCCCACCAGCTCGCCATTATCCATAATCGGCAGGTGGCGAATTCTCCGGATAACCATCAGATCGTCGGCCAGGGAAAGCGCGTCAGAGACGTTGAGATATTCAAGTTTCCGAGACATGATTTCTTTCACCCTCATGTGGCTCCACTCCTCCGCCGCCGCGCTCAGAACAACCTGATTCCCGCCTCTTTCACCCTAACACGATAGATCGACGTGCAGGCCCCGATAAAGTTGCCGGCAATCTCAAGGGTGCCGATGACGCCCAGACAGGCGGCATCGGGGCCGAATACTCGCCCTCCCGCCTGGATACTTCCTAGAGTTGATATCAAATACTAGTGGATGTCTGGATAAGCAACAGCGGGCCGGACATCGAACTCCAGCTACAGTTCTTTATGCGGGTAGCAATAATCAGATATTTTACTCTAAAATAGATTTTTCTGTCTCGATCACATCGCCGCAAGATTTAGAAATGATAACAACCCGGAGGAATTAACAATGACCGACAAATCCCGATACCGCTTCCTACTCATTCCCCCGTTTCGCCTGCCCGAAAAATCTCGCTACAACGCGAGCATCACCGGGGTGCCAATCGATTTGCCCAAGGAAGAACGCCTGATGAACTCCAAGTTCATCGTCCCCCACCTTGAGGATGTGGAGTGGGATCTTCATCCCGGCGAGCTGGCGACTTATGGCGATTGGCCGGTCGAGACCCGCGAGGAGTTCACCTACGCCGCAGCCGCGCGCCTTCCCAACATTCGAAAGGCATGTGAGTCGGGAAAATACAACGCCATCATCCTCCTCGGAGGCGGCGAGCCCGGCTTCGCCGAATCAAGAGAAATCGCCCGCGCCTACGGCGTCGTCGTCACCGCCAACGCCTTCTCGCAGATTCATCTGGCCACCATGCTCGGCAACAAGTTCACTGTCCTCGACGTCGCAGGGGTGCACAACATGTACTACCGCGATGTGATCATCGGCCACCAGCTTCAACACCGCTGCGCCTCGATACGCAACATCGACTACCACCTGCCCCGGCCGGGGCAGGATGACCTCCCCCAGCTCAGCGGCGAGCTTGCGAAGAACCGCGCAGGCGAGCCTACCCGGGCGGCCGAAATCGCCGTTGAGCAAGCCCACGAGGCTATTCTCCACGACGGGGCCGAGGTAATCACGCTGGGCTGCTCAGGGGTCTTCTGGCTTCAGCCCCACATCAAGAAGGGGCTCAAGGAACTCGGATGGGACGTGCCCGTGCTTGAGGGCTACAGCGCCTCGATTCGCCTGGCGAAACTCATGATTGACCTGGACATCAACGCCAGCGGGGTGACCTACATGTCGGACAGCTCAAACCGCCGGCCGCCGAAATTGACGATGTAGTCGCACCGGGGCGCTCGTTTTTTCAAGGCACTTTAATGAAAATTAGCCAGGAGAGTGATGCCACAAAATTTCGATATCAATCTAACCCCAGGACCAGATCTCGAAACGGTCCCTTTATAAGGAGAGATGTCATGAAGATCGCTTTGTATTCGGATATCCATGCGCAACTCGCACCGCTCAACGCCGTCCTGGAGGACATAGACAAGGAGAATGTTGACCACGAGGTCATCATCGGAGACATGATAATGGGAGGACCGGAGCCCTCCGAGGTGCTCGAGCGTATCCGTGGGCGCGAAAAAGCCATCCCCCTCCTGGGGAACTTCGATCGATGGGTAATGAATCGCGTCGACGAGCAGGAAAACCCCTTTCCCCACAGAAACGAGAGTATTCGACTGACACGCGAACATCTCGCAGATGGGCAGGTCGACTGGCTCAAAACCCTTTTTTGCTCCATCACCCTTTCCCCCGAGCCCGGACACGACTTCCTCATTTTCCACGGAACACCGAACGACGACAATGGCGCCCTTCCGCTTCGCCTCACAGACGATGAAGTGAGGGAAAGGCTCGGCGGCGTCACCGCCGAGATTATGGCGTTCGGGCAGGTCCACGCCCCCTACATCCGGCAGGTCGGGGATCAGACCCTCGTGTGCTCTGCGGCGGTGGGGGCGTGCTACGACGGCGATAGTCGTCCTGCATACTCCGTCGTCGAATATTTGGGCGACGGTAATTGGAACGCCGAGATCAAGCGGGTGTCGTACGACAACGAGGCCCAAGCCAAGTTAAACGAGGAGGGCTGGCACCCCGGCGGCGAACGCCAGGCGATAACAATCCGCACCGGAGTGCACTGGAACCCGGACGGCCCGCCTCATTAGGGTAAAATCACTATCAACCTTGACATAAATGCCAGCGGGGTAGCCTTCATGTCGGACAGCTCGGGAATCCTGCCCATCAAGGTGACGATGTAGTCGCCACACTACGGGAGGCACAGCCTCTCAGAGGCGTAGTCTCTCAAGCCCAAGGGTAGCCTCGGCCTCTATTTCGACGAGAAAATCCGGGTCCGCCAGGCGCGAGACGCCAAGGAGGGTGCTCGTCGGGGCCGGATGCGAGAAGTAATCGAAGCGCACCCCTTGGCAGCGGAAGTACTCGTCCACGTCAGTCGTATAGGTCACCGTGCGCACCACATCGGCGAACGAGGCGCCCACATATTCGAGCCCGGCGCGAATGCACTCGCACACTTGTTTGATCTGAGCCTCCATGTTGCCCTTACCGATGACTTCGCCCCCGGGGCCGGCCGACACTTGGCCCGCGATGTGAATCCGCGCATGATCGGCGGACTTTACAACTACGACGGAGGAGTAAATCGGCTCGCCGTCGATGACGCGGGCGAACATTCCCTCGGGCATGAGATGGTGTACCGAGAACATAGCGGCCTCCTTACAAAGATGGTGGCGGGGATGAGGGAAAGTGTAGCACTAGGGACTAAGAAAAATGCTAGTATTCAACCTGGCGGGCTCGACCCGCCACAACTACGATCATTCCCGAACCAGGAGACGAAACATGGCGAAGATACCTGAATTTCTGCACGAGCCCGTGAGCAACGCATTTCCGAAAAACCCCTGTTTTATTGGCACCGTCCAGCCCGACGGCTGGGCACAGTTTAGCCCTCGGGGGAGCGTCGTCGTGCTGGACGAGGAGACCATCGGCTACTGGGATAGGGGTAGCGGCTCGACCCACGATGGTGTCGAGGACGGCTCGAAGGTCATGGTATTTTTCAGGAGCCCAGAGCTGGGCGCGAGCCGCGTTTTGCCCTTGGGCGGTATTGCACGCTTTTACGGCATCGCCACCGTTCACAACGAGGGAGCCGGGCGAGAACTGGTGTGGAACAAGATGATAGAGCACGAGCGGGACAAGGACCCCGAAAAAAAGGGGCGCGCCGTAATCCTCAAGATTGAACGTGCCGAGGACCTGTATCGAAAACCGCTACAAGGGTAATTCCGGCGGGAAGACTTTTAAAATATGGATGGTGGAGTATTTCGCACCCGATTAACCGTTTTCCATCAGGCTGTTGGGGGCCTCAACCATGCTCTAAAACCACTCCTCGTCGCCAGATTCTTCAATTGCCATGCCGGCCAAGTACGATGAAGAGGAAGAGTCGAGGGGCCTCGACCAGGCAACACATAATTTACCGTTCTCGAATACTTCGCCAAAATGTGTATCTCTCAGGCTGCGGTGCCATCAAGTGACGGCTCCTTTTCGAGAACGGCCTTAAAGCCGCCCCCGCTGATATCGATGGGGACGATGCACAGATCTGTCAATAACGGGGCGTAGATTACGGCAGGGACCCCATGGCGATTGAATTTTCTTTTCTGGATACTCATCACGGCATCTCCTTTGGTCATGGAATACTAGTTCACCTTGCCAAAATGATATCGACCGATATTCTCGATGCCCCCCTCAAGAGTAGGTTGTCCTGAGTTGAGCCCCCGCGCCAGCGGCGAGCCTATTTGCTCGCCCTCCACACTGAGAAACACCCTCCCCCCTTCAAGCAGAATTCGGCCATTCGTCTCCCGATAAACCGAGTCGAAGACATATGAACCATCGGCCTTGATGGTGATTGAGACAGGAAAAGTCTGCGAGCCGTCAAGCCAGGCAAAATCTCCCATCCAGGTGCCAGTGAGCGATCCGATGTCGTGCACGCCATCTGTTGCGCGTGGCGGGAAAAACTGGGTAATGAGAAATACCAAAAATACCGGCGCTACCAGAAAAAAAGCAGCTCGAAGTATGCGTGGCAAGGACGCGGCACCTCTTTATTGGCGGCAAACCGAAATAATCGCAAAGCAAAGATATTGCGTAGCGAATTCTGTTTCAGACTATAGCAAATCCCGGCCCCGGGGTGGGACGCCCCGGGCGGGGGATGCCAGTTTACCTTGAAGCAGGGTCTTGAGATATAATCTTAAAAAAAATTCGCCTGTTACTATTGTGTAATAATACCATGAAACCTCGCCCACGGAGCGGGACTGGGAACGTTCGTGAAACTTCTCTACCGGGGAGCCTTTGATGATACCACGCCGGATATGCACGACAGCCATGCTGCTCATGGGAATTTTCCTGCTTCAACCGATCGCCGCCTCGGCCAACCGGTGCGTCAAGGAAGGCGCCCCCAAGCGGGTTCACTACCGCGAAATCGAGGCGATGGTAAAATCCTCATTTGCCGAAGATCCTAAAATCAAACGGAATCATTCCTACGACGCGCAGGTTTTGAGGTGCAACCGGAAAAGGGACAACCACGAGGCCAAGCTCAAGAAATATATCAGGAAAAACTTGACGGCCTCGGGCTTCCAGAATTCCCCCCCCAAACTGCCCGAAAAACGCGTGGCCGGAAAATTTTTCTACACCGGAAAATTCTGGATGAAATACGGCTACTATCTTTCGCGGGATAAAGAGATTTGGAAGGTCATCGTGCCCATTTTCTTCGAGTTGCCGAAAAAACGGCCCCGAAAGCTCGATATTCCCTATGCGCTGGCGGTTGAGAAAAAAATCGCCGGAAAATGCGAAAAACCCCTGATCAACATTCCCTTCACGAAAGATGAAATCGCCTGCCGGGTGCCGCGCTCGCTCAAGGTGAGGGGCAAACCCGTGGCCAAGGTTCTCATGGCCTACTGGAAGGCGGGCATCGAAAAACTATGGAGCAAGCCCGAACTCGGGTTCGCCCTCGAGGTGGAGGTGCTCAACCTGGGCCAGGGGCCGGGCGGGCGAAAATTCGCCAAGGGCGTCTGGCACGTGCCGATGAACGCCCGCCGCAAATCGCGGGCGATGTACACCCCCTTTTGGGCCAAGCCCCGGCCCATTTACTCGGGTACCCACATCGGCGTCGTCTCGCATGAATTCGGCCATCGCCTCGGTCTCGACGATGAATATCAGACCAACACATGCGCTCAGTATAAAACCTACGATTACGCCATGTGCCACTCGGTGGCGGACAATGCGAACAACTACAAACCCATCTACATGTGGCTGATCACCCGGCGCTACGCCGTCGGTAAATAAGCGGGGAACAAGCGGAGTTCCCGCTCAGGAAGCCGCAATTGGCCCGGACGCCAGCCAGGCTTCCGGGGCGGGCCAGGGCTCGGGGCCAAAGCGCTTTTCGAGCACCTTATGGCTCTCGAACCACTCGCCGAAACTGAGCCGACCCTCCATATGCTCCCTGAAATTGCGGGCAAAAACGTGTTTCGCCTCGGATCCCGCTACGGCCTCGCTCATATCGAACCTCCCAAGGGCTGCAAATCGCGCTGTAATATTTTGAGATTCGGGCCGAAATCGAAAAAAACTTTCACCCGACAGCGTGAATACTAGCCGGGCTTTGTTAGCGGGAAATTACCGGAATGTTACGGGAAGATTAATTAAAGACGGGCTTTTCACTTACCCAAGGGCTAAAGCCGCGACCAAATTTCATCGGAGCCCAAAATCGTTTCAAGCTTGTAGCCGTTTTTTTTCATGATCGCGGTGACGGCGCCCTCGGTGTGGCCGTTATTCTCGACCGATAACACATGGATGTTAAATTTCGAGAAATCAAAGCCCGAGAGCACCCCCTCCTCGGCCCCCTCGACATCTATTGAGCAATAATCGACATCTTTTATGCTGTGGCGCTCTAAAAGCGTCGCCAGCCTCAGCACCGGGATTTTTCGGATCGCTTCGCGGTGCCCGGGGTTGCTGCGCACATTCGCGTTCAGTATTTCCTCATCGTAGAAGCGAAGCAGCCCGCCCATCTGGAGAAAACCCGCCTCGACAGCGACGAAATCCTCTTCCCCATCGGCATCGCTCAGCGCCGCGCACTCATAGGCCCCGGTGCGGTGTCCCCGAATCGTATCGGCCAAATTCGCGTCGGGCTCGACAATGAGCCCCTGCCAGCCCAGAAATTTTTCGAAATACAGGCAATTGCTTCCTCGCACCCCGTCAAAGGCGCCGATTTCGACAAAAACGCCCTCACGCTTGGAATCCAAAAGCGACTCGGCAATGTACTTATCCTGTCCTGCTTGTGAGAAAAACGGCGCATGGAGCCCGAGTTTTTTTTCCGTCTCCCAGACGCTCTGCTCCACCATGCCCCGCAAATATTCCCCAATCGAGGGCTCGGCCACCACCGCCCGGTAGACCTGAAGCGCCTCCTCAAGCGAGCCTCCCCCCGCAACTACCCGCTCCTCGGCAAATGCCAGAACCTCTGATATCGGTTTTCCCTGGAGTTGGTCTAGGGGGTTTGGCATGGGGGTGGCCTTTTAAAAAATATTAAAAATTCATTCACAAATAATAAATCTATAGCTACCGCTTTTTCGTCTTCCTGATCTTCTCAAAATCCCGATACAGCAGGGCGTAGTCTTTCTCCTGCATCCCCAGGGCCATGGCTTTTTTGAGGAATGAGAGGGTGGCCTCGCCGTGATTGACCTCGGCGCCGAGTTTTTTGCCGAGCTTGACGGCCATCCCTAAGTCTTTGTGGAGGTTGTAGACGCGGGATTTGGCGTCCCATTTTTTCGAAAGAATGTGTTTGGGAAAGCGAATTTCAGAGGCGTAGCTTCGTGCGTTGGCGACGTTGAAGACCTCGACCATGTCGGCAAGCTTGATGCCGGCGCGCTCGGCCATTTGGCCGCCCTCGACGGTGGCCATGAAGACGGAGTGGCAGACCATGTTGTGAATCAATTTCAAGGTGTGGCCTGCGCCCACGGGGCCGAGGTGGAAGATTTTTGAGGTGAAGGGGGCGAGGTAGCGCCGAGAGCGCCCAAAGGCTTTTTTGTCGCCGCCGAGCATGAGGGTGAGCGTTCCGGCGGCAGCGCCGGTGGCCCCTCCCGACATGCCGGCGTCAAGATAGGCAACGCCCTTTTTGGCGGCACGAGAGCTAAGTTTTTTGGTGTAGGCCGGGTCCGAGGTGGTGAAATCGTAGAGGGCGAGGCCTTTTTTAGCGTTTGCGAGAACCCCGGTGCGCCCTTTGAGCACCTCATCGATTTCGGAGGAGCCGGGGACGACGAAGATAATGACGTCGCAGCAGGCGGCCATCTCACCAGGGGGCATGGGGGCGGCGTTTTTCACTTTATCGAACGCCTTGACCGCTTTTTTGGACGAGTCCCAGACGGCAAGGGGGAATTTTGATTTCGCAAGGTTGCGGGCAATGCCGCCGCCCATGTTGCCGAGGCCAACGACGCCGATTTTTGGAGCTGGCATGTGGTTCTCCTTTGGATACTTGTGGGCCTGAAAATGAACACAGGCCAAAGATGAAGTAATAAACAAAGTTAACAATGCAAACAATTGATATATATACGGATACCTCGTTAAAATATCCTATCATTTCCCCGCCAGGCCATGCCCGAATGGGCCCCCAAGGAGCGGCATGTGGCACTCAAAAGCCGCCGCCCGGCCTCATGCCTACCCGGGCTAGCCGGACACTGCCACAAGACCTCCCCCTTACATCTTGACCGGGTCGGTGTGGAATGTGATCCCATCGCCCTCACCACGCTCAAGCCTTGTAACGACACGCCAGGCGGCCTCGTCAGGCTCGGGATGATCGAGGCGAAAATGCGCCCCCCGGCTCTCAGTGCGATTCAGGGCAGCAGTGCCAAGAAGGCGGCCTAAAAGAGCGAGATTACGCACCGAAAGGGCGCTTTCAAGCTCCTGGCCGCGTATCTTCGCCGAGCCCCGGGCCTCGTCTGCGAGACGCATGCGGGGAATTTCCTCATTCTCTATGCGCTCGAACGCGGCGATGGCTGCGGAGATTCCTCCAGAGTCACGGATGGGACCCAATTTTTCGTGCGCCAGCATCCTGCACTCCATCCGTAGATCGCCCTGCAGTGGGCCCTCTTGGCGCTCAAGTAAATCGGCCAGCCAAGCGCGCTCCTCGGCAGGAATGCTTATCTCACCCTTAGATGTGTCACCCCCAGCCGCCTTCACCGCACTAGCCGCCGCCCGACCCGCACTTCTGCCGAAAACCAGCGAGGCAGAGAGCGCAGAGCCACCAATTCGGTTTCCACCGTGTATCCCGCCGCCTGTTTCCCCCGCCGCCCACAGGCCATCTACGGTAGTTTTGCCCATCGTATCTATCCGGAGCCCGCCCAACCAGGTGTGGCTCCCAGGCGCAACCTCAAGAGGGGTTTTCATGATGTCTATCCCACGCGAAAGGCAGGTTTTGTGAACATGGGGAATCTGTTTTTGGATTATCTCCTCAGGCACCTTCGTCGCGTCCATGAAGATTCCCCCTGTCAGAGCGGCCCGGCCAGCGTGAATTTCCTTGGCCATGGCGAGGATTACTTCGCTCCGCGTGCTTTTTTCCGCCGTATCCGGAAAATATCGCTTGAGAAACTCTTCTCCATCTCTATTCCGAAAAACGGCTCCGGCGTTAATGAACCCTGTCGGATGGGGGGCGAAACCAAACAATTCTTCCGGCGCACAGCACATCGCCTGAAAATCGATCATCTCGATATCAATAAGCGGCACCCCTGCACGAAAGCCAAGCACATAACCATCCCCTGTCACTTGCGGCGGATTGTCGTTCACGTAGAACAGACCGCTCCCCCCACCGGTTGAGAGAATAATTTCCTGGGCCCGATATGCCACTAGAGCGCCAGTTGAGTAGTTAACGCCCCAGGCACCCGCCACCCGGCCATCCTCGAGGATAAGGTCCACAATGGCAGTGTGTGGATGTTGGTCTATACTGGAATCGGCGCGAAGCTTTCGGGAAAGCGTTTTTGTCACCATGTTACCGGTTGTATCGTAGTGATGAACCGCTCGCGGGAAGCTATGGCTTGGGAACATCTTGAGATCGAGTTTACCTTCATCGTTCGTAATGAATTCCGCCCCCCAGGAGCGCAAGTCATTCACGACATCGATAATGCCGTAAACCCAGACCTTTGCCAGCTCGGGGTCTATCAGCTCCCCACCATATTTTAGAACCTCTTCCAGGTGAAGCTCGGGACTATCTCCCTCCGCCATGGCGGCGGCGAATCCTCCACGAGCGACCGTTGTTGTCCCGCTCGTAGCGCGTCCCTTTGTTGCCTGAATGACCCGGACCCCTGCCTCGGCACACTCAAAAGCGGCCATGGTGCCTGCGGCGCCGCCGCCGACGATCAACACATCCGATTCGAAATGCTCTACTGGTATTTCAAAAGCCATTAATCATCTCCACTATTTATTCATAATCTAAACTACGGTTAATCGTCCCTCGGCATCAGCTTCAAAAAATATTTCAAGCATTCAACATGTCAAAAAATGCTTCCACACAGGCATCGGCGAATTCCGAATCATTGATGTGCAGATCAAGCTCGATTAGTTTCCCCTTTTTCAAATGCGCCTTTAGGGTCAAGGCAAAGACATCATCCACATCGGGCTGGGCCCAATTGCCGAGATCATTACCCTCAAGGTCCTGGGTTTTTCGCTTCGTGTGCTCGCTGTAGCCTTTGTTCGGAATCAAGACGGAAACAGGCCCCCGAGCATCGTTAAGGCGCTCGGCAACCAAATGGCCAAGCGCCTTGAACTCCTCGGCATTCGTGCGCATCAATAGATTTTGCTCGTTGTAGCGAAAAAACTCGCGGCCTTTGAAACACTCGGGCACCATACCGACCCAAAAATTAGAATGATCAATTGCGCCGGGCACAACCACTTGAGGAAGAGCGGCGGCTCCCGCCCCCCGGAGCCTCCCGTCTCCTGAACTGTAGACACCATCGACAACCAAATCGGCTAGCTCATGTGTCGTCACATCAACAATACCGGCCAGTTCTCCATGCGATGCCAGCGATTCAAGCGCCTTGCCGCCAGGCCCTGAGGCATGAAAATGGATCACTTCATAGCCTCGTCCGACAAGTTTTTCCGTCACCCGATCCACACACGCCGCCGTTCCTCCGAACGAGGACACACCCACCAAAGGCGGCGACTCCTCGGAGCGCTCCTTTCGATCGGCATGCGTCCTGGCCATCGCCACAGCCGAGCCGACCGCATTTTCCATCACGGAGCGCGTAATTCTATTCAGGGACAAATCGCCAATCGATGGGAACATGACGATATCGCTTTCCGCCACATACCATTGAACAGCAGCAGTCGCTGCAACGGGGCTGACCATCACTTTTGGGAATATCGGAGGTAGCCCCCTCATCAAGGAGCATGCCATTGAGGAGCCATTAGCGCCCCCAATACCGATAACACCTTCAATTTTTCCATCATCGCAAGCTTCACGGAGGATTCTCTTGCCACCCGCCACCATAGCCTCGGCGGCACAGGAGCGATCCATTTTCGCAAGTGAATTCCAATCCGAGCCGCCAGCCTCAGCAAGAGCGCCACCCGAAACCACAGCCCCAGTCACCCCGTGCGGGCGAAGGGACAAATCCACAAGCCAAGGCCGTGCGCCAAGCGCCGCAATCGACTCGCAAACAAAGAGCGCCTCTTTTTCCTTACTATTCAAGGTCGCCAATACACCGACAACAGTTTCAGACACGCGACAATCCTCTGCCCCTGAATTCAGGATGATGCTAAATATTCAGTTATTTTTTAAGTCCAACCGACTTGAAAGCCCTGACTGCAGAAGGTACCGAATTTTCAACAGGCAGTCTCTCCGCCGATGAGCCCCCGACATAACCATCAAATCGGGGCTCGCGCTCAAGAAGTGCCTCGACACCCGACGCGTCCTCAATTGAGCCCCCATGGCAAGTGTAAATCAGGTCCACATACTTTGAAGAGAGAGCGTCGAAAATTGGCGCCGCGTGCCCGGCGGATTCATCCGCACTCATCACCGTCTTCGAGCCAGTCGTGCCCCCTGAACTATTTCCAAAATGAATGATGATATTATCCACGCCAGCCTCGGCCATCGAGAGCGCCTCATCCGGTGTCGTACAAAAGGCCTTTGTAAACATGCCGATTTTGCTCGCATACGCCAAAACTTCAACCTCAAGATGAAAGCCCATTCCCGTCTCCTCAAGAGCTTCGCGGTAGCTTCCATCGATAAGGGCAACTGTTGGGCAGTTCATTACGCCATCAAATCCCGCTTCCTTAAGACGATCCACGAAACGGTGCATGTCCCTGGTCGGGTCCACCCCCAGCACACCTGCCACGACGGGACATTCTTTCACGACATTGAGAATGTACCGCTCGCCAAGTTCAAGCGTAATGGCATTCGCATCACCGATGGGCAGATATCCCGCCATCGAACTGAGGCCTTGCATCCGGTAGTAGGCAAGATTAAAGGTGGTGACGAGATCCGCTCCCCCCCGTGCAGCGAGTTTTGCCGTTATCCCGCTTCCGCAAAGTGCGTCGAAAACCGCCCTGGAAGCGTCGCGCTCCGCACGAAGGCGTGCAACTATTTGATCTTTAGTGAATTTACCAGACATGCAACATGCCGCTCCTTCCTCGCCCCGACGGGACGCAACAACTTAACTCGTATTATTTCAATTAGATAACAAACTATTTAGCCAATTCGACCAGCCACAAAAACCCACCCTGCTTGCGATTCAAAAAGCCTTTGTGGGAAGATCATTGATCTCGTTGATGGATTGAACATTCACGAGTATCTCGTTTTAATTCAACACGATTGGTGGTCCCAACCGCCCGAGCCGTCCCAACCTTCGGGGTGGGGCGGCACGGGGCCACCTCTCGTTCAAACCTCGAAAAAATTTAATCCGATCCTCATTACGCAAGAGCCGCCTACCGATTTTTATTCTGTGGTCTCCGCTTTGCTTCCCGCTTCAGATTCATTAGAAACACTTGCCGCACTCTTGCGCTGAGGGCGCCTCATGCCGCCGATGCTTGAGCGCTTCGGGTTGGCATCGCGTTTGGGCGCTGCCACGCGCTCGGGCAAGGGCTCTGGGCTTGCCGCAGGGCTTGCCGCAGGGCTTGCCGCAGGGGTAGCCGCAGTCGATGATTTTTTTGCGGCAGCGGATTTTGATCGCGGTGGCCGCCGAGAAGATTTCCTTTTGGGCCGCTGCGTCTTGGGGGCCGCGCCATCATCGTCCGCTTTCAAATTCCCTTGCTCGAACTCCACAATGATGTAGCTTCCGCTCCGCTCATCCTTCCTCAGCTTAATGAGCCCCTTCGCCTGAACATCCTCAAGCAAGGCGCTGAAACTTTTATATCCGTGACTGCCCTCCGAGAAAGATGGGCGCTTTCTTTTCATCGTTTCCTTAACGATGGACGACCATATGATCGACACGTTTTCGCGCTGAAGCGCCTCGACCGACTCAAAAAGCAGAGAGAACGCCTCTTTTTTCTCCTCAGGCACATCGCTGCCAACTTTCGATTTTTGGCTCGCGTTGGATTCCAGATCTTCGTAAAAAATAAATTCATCGCAATTATCGGACAGCAAGTTCGATGTCGAACCACGCATTCCCAGGCCGATGACATGCTTGCCATTCTCCTTGAGTTTCGAGACAAGTGGCGAAAAATCGCTGTCGCCCGAGGCAATCACAAACGTGGAGATATGCTCTTTGGCGTAGCACATGTCCATGGCATCGACGACAAGCCTGATGTCGGCCGAATTCTTCCCGGTCACCGACCGCCGGGGCACCTCGACAAGCTCGATGCCTTTTTCATGCAGTGCATCCTTGGCCTTCAAAAAGCGAGACCAGTCGCAATAGGCCCGCTTCATGACAACCTTGCCTTTTTCAACCAGGCGATCCAGCACTCGCTGAATGTCAAAGTCAGTTCGATCCGAGCGCGTAAATCCTCTCGCCAAATTCTCGAAATCTATAAAAAGCGCAATACCTTCGTTCAATTCACTCATCTTTCACCTTATGGGCGCTGCTTGCGCCCTGTAGCAACAAAAAAACAGGCGGCACATTTCTTCTAGGCAATCGCCGAAGAAAATTTACATTCCATAAAATAATCTCTCAAAGCCGTATGCCCTTAACTCCGATCGGCCAGTGCACCCTCGGATACCAGAATAACTGCCATGAGAGCAAACAAATAAATGCCTAAATCCAGCCTACCGCCAACGGATCTACCAGAGCGTTCATCCGTCGCCTGCATTTCCTTCACCACAACATCGAGGCCCGGAAGCCGCTTCCTCAACTCCTCATCACTCATTGGGTCGAGTTGCGCTTCGGCGGCGGGCACATTGGCCGCCACCAGTTCATTCCCCCCAGGTTTTACAATCTCATAAATACCCGCTTCATAAGTATCGGCATAAACCACCAGGGAATCACCAGACTCATTGCCGGCAACCGAGCCCGGAGGCACGCGGGAAGTAGCAACTCCCTGCCCGGTGCTATGGCGAAGCCGTGCATTTCCCCCCGAGGGAGAGCGTACCTGTATCTCCTCGCCAGATCGAGTCGCAGGGACACGCAACTCAATGGCATTGCCTGCCTCTAGCCCGGATGCCTCTCCTCTGGAACTAGATCCCAGGTAATTCACAATCCCTCGTAGGAAAGGCACAAATACCGGACGAACCGGTATGTCCGTCCACGCACGGTCGCAGGTCGATCCCCACACTGCCGCCTTCCCCGCTCCAGCCTGGCCCACCACGAGTATTGGCGTCCCGTCCTTGAGGGATAAAAGAGTTTTTCCCCCACCCGTGGGTGAAAGCGGAATCACTCTCCTGAGGCGCGTCTTCGATAAAAGCCGAGAAGGATTGCCCCCCATCAGCGAGAAGATAGGATGCCCCGAATCTGGTGCAACCGCACTTTGAGAAGGCTTAACGCCTCGGGCCGCACCCAGAACCGCTGGTAACCAACCAGAACCGGGCGAGACCCCAGCCGCCAGATGCCCGCCGGCGAGGAGAAATCCGCCCCCCTTTTCCACATACCGACGCACAGACTCGGCCACCCCTGCAGGCCATGCGCCCACGTTACAAGCAATAACAAGATCATAGCTGTCCCAGTTGAGTCGACCCATTTCATAAGAAGCCACGACCTCGGCGAGTATCGGGGAATCCCCTCCCGGCGCCGACGCCCTCAGAGCGTTTGAGACATAAAACGACTCGCTGTCCACCAACCCCCGGCGCGGATCGCCGTCGATGATAAGCACACGGTTCCGGCTCCCCATCTGGGCGGAGAAAAAATAGCGGTCCGTCGCCGGAAGCGAATCACTCGCCAATTCGATACGCCCACGAAGAGCGCCCTCCTCGGGCGCGAGAACACGAAAGCTAACCTCTTTTTCCTCCATCTCCCCGAGCGACAACTCGGTTGAGTTGGCCTTCCTTTCATCCACATAAAGCGAAACCGGCAGATTAGCCCGTGCCTGCCCGCCACGGTTGAGAACCTTGAAAACAACCGCGAACGTCGAACCTGCGCGAGGCGGCCAGGGCCTAAAGCGCACATCACGTATTACGAAATCGCCAGTACCCGCCTCGGGCGCCACCCGAACGAATTGCAGAAGGGTATGAGGACTCAGGCGGCGGATGCCCCTGATCTGAAGGTCTTGCCAATCGGCCTTGGCCATATCGCTGAACACGACAATCCGGCGGCGATCAAGACGACCCACGGAGCCCTCGATGGCGTCCTTGAGAGTTCGCGCGGCCTCACCGGCTGCATCCGTCTGCCTGATGGCATCAAGGCGAGCGAGCGCCGCCTCTTTGTCCATCGCCCCCGATGGCTTCACATCCCTATCGCCCACGGTGGCCAGCACTCGGGCCCGATCATAGGAAGCCAGCGAGCTTAACTGGGCCGCGGCCTCCCGCTTCGCCAAATCAAAGCGCGAGCCTGCCTCCGAGCGATACGACATGCTCGCCGAATTGTCGATGATGATCGTCAGATGAAGAGGCGACCAGCTATTGCCTCCCGCCCAACCTTGCCCGGAGAGCAATGGACGAGCAGCCAAAAAGACGACTAGCGAGACCGCCGAAATTCGAAGCGCAAGCAGTATCCAGTTCTTCAACTGGCTCCTTCGGGCAATACGTCGCTGGGTGCGCATGAGAAATTCATAGGTCGGCAGGCGTACGGTCCTGATCCGTCTTCGTCTTAGAAGATGAATCAGGATCGGGAGCAGAAAAAGCCCGATTCCCCAAAGTAGATAATTATGAAAAAACTGAAGAGCCAATGGCTTATCCTCAAAAACTCAACTTCGAGCGCCACGCCAAAAAACGGACAAGCGCCCGATCAAGGGGCTCGGCGGTGGAGAGGAGCACATAATGAATCCCCTCCTGGCGGCAATTGTCTCGTGTGGAATCCAGGAACTCTTGAAGAATGCCCAAATACGGTTTTCGAACGACTTCACACTCAACCGTCATGTTCCTGTCCGTCTCAACGTCCTCGACTCGGGCGAGGCCTTCGAATGGAAAATCAAGCTCCAGTGAATCAAGCACATGAAAAACGATGACGTCATTGCCCTTGAGGCGAATCAATCGCAGCGCGTGGGCAATGGCCTCCGGGTCATCGAGCAAATCAGAAAAGATCGCCACCATTCCCCGGCGCTTCAATCCCTCGGCGAGTCGCACAATCGTATTCGCCAGGCTAGTGCCTCCCCCGGGGCGCTCTGAGTCCAGCGAGGCCAACAGCGCCGTCATGTGCCGTCGAACGGCCTTGGCAGGAATATACTCATCGTCGGATTCCCGGGACAGAAGCAACCCGACGGCATCCGATTGCCTTAGCTGGAGATGGGCAAGCGAGGCGGCAAGTGTCGCCGCGTATTCCCATTTCGTCAGGGGGCCTTCGCCAAAATCCATCGAGGCACTGGCATCGACAATAAGATGAGAGCCGAGATTCGTCTCGTTCTCGAATTGTTTGATGAGGTAGCGGTCGAACTTCCCGTAGGCCTTCCAGTCGATGTGCCGGAACTCATCGCCAGGCGTATAGGGGCGATGCTCCTCGAACTCAACGCTGAAACCGTGGGTTCGACTACGATGGACGCCGCTCATCAACCCTTCAACGATATGCCGGGCGCGCAACTCCATACTCGAGATGCGCGCAACAACTTCGGGGTCGAAAAAACTGGAAACGCCTTGGGTTTTGCTAGCTGCCTTCAAGTTCTGGCTCCAGCGGCCTCCATGGCCTCGGCGGGAGGTTGGACCGCTTCCAATAACTGCTTCACGAGCGCCAACGAATCATAGCCCTCGGCCTGCCCCCTGAAATTCACGAGCAAACGGTGGCGCAGAACCGGCTCGGCGAGCTCGCGGACATCCGCAATAGAGGCCGCATAGCGTCCATGGAGAAGCGCCCGCGCCCGCGCGCCCAGGATAAGATACTGGCTCGCCCTGGGACCTGCCCCCCACTCCACGAATTCGCGGATAAAATCGGGCGCGCTCTCATCGGTTGGCCGCGATGCGCGGGCAAGCGAGACCGCGTAGTCCACGACGTAGGGCGCCGCCGGCACCCGGCGAACCAGAGCCTGGTAGGCGAGGATTTGCTGGCCATCGAGAACTTTTTCAAGCTGCGGGGAGTAATCCGATGTTGTCTGAGAAACGATGTCCGATTCCTCATCGAAGCTGGGATAGTCCACCCCAATCTCGAACATGAACCTGTCGAGCTGTGCCTCGGGCAGCGGATAGGTGCCCTCGTGTTCAATCGGGTTCTGTGTCGCGAGCACAAAAAAGGGCGGCTCAAGCTCGTGGGTCGTCCCCCCCGCCGTTACCCGGTCCTCCTGCATGGCCTGAAGAAGCGCCGCCTGGGTTTTAGGGGGCGTGCGGTTCACCTCGTCGGCGAGAAGTATCTGGGAGAAAACCGGCCCCTTGATGAAACGGAACTCGCGGCCCCCGCTGCTCGTCTCATCGAGGATGTCCGTCCCCGTGATGTCGGATGGCATGAGGTCCGGGGTGAACTGAATTCGGTTAAAGTCGAGCTGTAGCACTTCGGCAAGCGTGCGCACGAGCAGCGTCTTCGCGAGACCCGGCACACCCACGAGCAGGCAATGGCCTTTAGCGAGCAGCGAGATCAGCACGAGTTCGAATACATTCGACTGCCCGACGATGACCTTGCGCACCTCATGGAGAATGGCCTCCCGTTTTTTTCCTATTTCACGGGCCACCTCGACATCAATTTGCGCCAACCCACTTTCAACTTCATTTCCCTCATCTTGAATTTCGCTCATAACCCTCAGCTTCCTCTCAATTGTCTGGACAATTCGAGCTCTCGCCTCGCCTTCTCTTTCAAACCCTCATTTTCATAAAGGACAGCCAGGCGCTCGTGCGGCAGCGGATTAAAGGGGTTGATGTGAATCGACTCCTCCCAGGCTTTTCGAGCCGATTTCGCATCCTTGAGCATTTCGAATGCCACCCCTCTGTGAATATATGAAACGCCGTAATCGGGATTCACGACGACGGCTTTCTCTAAATTCAAAAGCGCCTTGCGCGGCAAGCCTAGCCTAAGTTCAACTCGGGCCAGACGATTCAGGAGCGCTGGCGAGTTCTCCTCATCCCGCAGGGCGCGCTTGTACTCCACCCAGGCGGCCTTGAGGCGGCCCCTGAGCCATAGCCTGTCCGCCAGACGGGTGCGACGTCTGGCCACGGCACTTTTCAGGGCCGCCAGATCCTCGCCGCTCTCATCCACCGGCCCCGTCGCCTTGAGGCGAAACGATCTCACCCGGGCGCCCGACTGGGCACGAAGCGTCTGGCTGGCAAGATCTTTTTTCCACATCTCTTCAAACTTAGAGAGCCCGACCCCGAACAAGGCTTTTAGCCCGGGCTCTGCGCTCTGGGGCGGGCCCGTGGATTCAAGCTCAACCAAGCTCGGCCGGCTTACGCGCCCCACTGACTGTGCCAAGACGGGCACATCGCGAGAACCCGGTGTGGCGGCAGAACCCGGCGCAGCAGGTTTGGGTTCAGTAGGTTTCGTTACGGCAGGCACGACCTCGCCCCCGGGCTCGGCCTCCCCGTCCCGAATGGCACGGAGCATCCTCACCAAAGCTTTTTTCCCGCCCCGGCGAAGGATGAACTCGGACACCGAGGCGCCCTCGGCATAGGCCAGTTGCACAGCCTCTGCCGTCTTGAGGTAAATCAGGCTCGGCTCCATGCTTTTAAAAGATATAAACGCCCCCTTCTCTTTGGCCCGATAGAGAAGCGCCTCGTCAATCGGATTTAGATGCGGCAGGCCACTGTCGCGCCATTTTTTTTCAAATAATTTCGCCAGCCCCTCATGGAGCCAGATGGGCGCCTTGTTCCTCGTTGCCTTCGTTATCAGATAATGAACAAATTCGTGCGCCGCCGTGTCGAGCCAACGATAGCCCCGCTGGAG
>JABJAL010000077.1 GCA_018669005.1 Nitrospinaceae bacterium | reverse complement strand
TTTTGGAAAGTGTTTTTCCTTTGGGTCCACCCCGGCGAGGCGCACACAGTCGCCCACAAGATCCGAGGCATCCTCACGGTCGAGAATGGTGAAGTTCGCACCAAAGCCGAGGAGCGAGCCGTGGCTTCTCAAGAGTAGATTGCCCACATGATGAAAGGTTCCGCCCCAGATACGGCGCACATCGGACTGGATAAGTGCCCCGGCACGGTGGAGCATTTCGCGTGAGGCTCGATTGGTGAACGTTAGGAGAAGGATTGATTCGGGAGCCGCCCCGTCCTCGATAAGGCGAGCGAGGCGATAGGTCACCGTGCGCGTTTTTCCGCTTCCGGCACCGGCAATGACGAGAAGGGGGCCACCGCCTGCCATGACAACATCGAGTTGCTGCTCGTTAAGCTCAGCCCCATAGTCAATGGTGCCACGCCGCGCCCGAGGTGGGCGCTTCAGGGTATATTTTCTGCCACCACCTTCGGGTGTGGACATATCGTCTCTCACCTAGCTTGAATTCTCGGAGAAAATTCCCTGCGAGGCCTCGATCCCAGGGCTATGACAGCACCCGGGACCGATAAAATTGTCCCCGTTTGACTAAAATCGACCGGGCGGATAAATTATTTATTCCTATTTCTACCCTATGCGGGAGCTTTTTATGAGTGTCTATCAGTCATTTTTCGACGGTATGGCCCTTGGCTTTTTCATGGGATTCCTTGCCTTCTACCTGCTATACCGCTACAAGGCAGGCTGCGCCAACAAACCCAAAGACGACATCGAGCACCTAGTCGATGATATTAAACACTACTACCGGGGCGTGTCGGAGCGAAACCGAGACGATTTCGAGTAGTTCCTGACTGAAACACTCCGCACGCCATATCCCATCATCAAAGATAGGGTTTTTCATCCGTAGCCAATGAACCATTAAGGTGGGTGAGCACGTTCATCATCACCACGCCCCAGCCGCGCTCATGCGAGTACTCGATCAGATTGATGGCCGCGTTGTGCTGTCTAAGACACCGCATCGTATTGAGATCCATTCCAAGGATGCGGCAGAGAATTGCCGTTATGGCAAGGTTGTGACTTACGGCAACGACCATCTCGCCAAGATGTTTGTCGCGGATGGACTCAACCGCCTCCCAGGCCCGCGCCTGAAGCTCATTCATACACTCGCCGCCGGGGGTCTGAGCATCTGCCGGGTGCGCTCGCCACTGTTTCCAAAAATCAGCGTACTTCTCTTTAATCTCGGCAATGACCATGCCATCTAGTTCGCCCTGGTCGAGTTCGGCAAGGCGCTCGTCTTCATGCAGGGAAAATCCACCAAGCCCTTCGGCAAGTATTTCGGCCGTCTCGCGGGCACGCCGGAGTTGACTCGTATAAATGGTGGTTATGGGGCGACCCATGAGTGGTGGGATCAGCGCTTTGGCCTGGGACTTGCCAATATCGTTCAGAGGTTGGTTGGAGACGCCCTGTATCCGCCATTCGGCGTTCCATGCCGTCTCGCCGTGGCGCAACAGGTAAAGAAACAACGGTAAAGGCTCCGGGTCTAACTTGCTGAATTAAGGCGGTGGGCGATTAGTTCTCGAACTTGAGGAAATCGTCGGGCTTTAGATTTTCAAGCCAGCGCTTAACGTCCTCAGAATCTTCCTCAAGGGTTTTTTCGTCTGAAGAGCCGGGCTCTCCTCCCCCGGCCTCTGCGGTGGCGCCTTCATCGGATTCGGTGAACTCGATGCTCTTGGCTTCCTCAAGCACTTTTTCCTCAACAAAAATTGGGGCACTCATCCGAAGGGCGAGCGCAATTGCATCCGAGGGCCTTGAGTCGATAGATATCTCGGAGCCATTCAGCGCAAGGGATATTTCAGCGAAGAAGGTATTGTCCTTGAGGTCACTTACTAGAATGCGTGTAATTTTTCCCTCAAGCCCGTTGATGATGTTCTTGATCAAATCGTGGGTCATCGGGCGAGGCGTCTGAAATTCCTCGATTTCGCGTGCGATGGCGTGGGCCTCGAAGATACCCACCCATATCGGCAACGAGCGCTCACCTTCGAGTTCTCGAAGAATTACGATTGGCACATTTGTCAGAGGATCGAGGGTGAGCCCCTTCACCTTCATTTCTATCATGTTGCTGTTTCCTCCATGGCAACGCCAACGGGCAGAGCCACCCCTCCGAGATTGTTAATACTACTCCGGAGCACTGTTACATCCACTAATTCTCCACCACGAGGGGCAGGCCCCTCTACATGAAATTGTACCCGATGATTGCCCCGACTGCGACCCACAAACCTTTTGGGGACCGAAATCTGCAGAAGAGGCTCCACGAAAGGGGCGTCTTCGACCTGTTTACGCGGTTTCTCGGCGAGAGGACCCTCAACCATCACCTCAACAATTGAGCCCTCTAATTCACGATGAAGAGATTCGGAAATCTCGCGCTGCAATTGATGGGCCGTCTGAAAACGATCTGATGCCACCTCCTCCGGCAACTGTCCTTCCATCGATTCGGCTGGGGTCCCCGGGCGCGGCGAATACTTGAACATGTAGATATTATCGAATCGCGCCTCTTTCATGACCTCAAGTGTTCCCTCAAAATCCTTTTCACTCTCACCTGGAAAGCCGATGATGACATCCGAAGTGAGAGTGCCCCCCGGCACCCGGTCTTTGAACATAGCGACTTTCGAGAGATATTCCTCGACCGTGTAGCCCCGCTCCATTCGACGAAGTACATCATTTCCACCGGACTGAACGGGCAGATGCAAGTGCTCGCACACGGATTCACACTCGGCCATCGCGTCAATCATATTTTCATCACAGTCCTGGGGGTGCGACGTCATGAAGCGCAGACGCTTTAGTCCGTCAATACGATCAAGCCGCCGAAGCAGGCCCCCAAAGGAGAGTTCATTTTCTATTTTTTTTCCATAAGAATTCACGTTCTGTCCTAGAAGGTTAATTTCCCTGAACCCTTCTCGGACAGCAGCCTCGGACTCATCGACAATCAAATTGCTTGGCTTGCTCCATTCCGGCCCCCGAGTGTGGGGAACAACACAGAACGAGCAATAATTATCGCACCCGCGCGCGATGCTTACATAGGCGCTTAAACCATCTTGCCTTTGTATTGGAGCCAGTTCCGTAAAATCGGGTTCGACCGGCGCCGTGTCGCATACGAGCCCCGCCTCAAGGCTGCCTAGAAGTTCAGGAAGCTTCGAGATATTTTGTGTGCCAAATACCAAGTCAACACCAGCGCCCTTTGAAGCAATACTGGCGCCATCACGAGTGGCGAAGCATCCACATACCCCAATCTTCAAATCAGGATTTTTAATCTTGAGCTTTCGGAGGCGACCCAGTTGGCTGAACACCTTCTGCTCGGCGCGGTCTCTTATCGAGCAGGTATTGAGAAGAATCAGATCGGCAAGAGCCGGATCGTCACTGGGCTCATAGCCTTCCTGTGCCAGATACCCGGTAATCGTTTCGGTATCGTAGCGATTCATCTGGCAGCCATATGTAAAAATCGTAAACCGCTTGCTCAATTTGTTATCCTTCAGGTGAAAACCGCGTACGGTGCAGCCAAGTTGATTTAAGATTAACACATCGCCCGGCGATTTTCTTTAGGCTATCGTTTGAAAGTTGTTAGTTTTCAACTATTCGTTATTTTTAGTTTGCCAGCAGGACGATACTCACCCCCATTGGGAGATAAAGTGAGGAGCATTTGTTTTCATGGAAGGCGCGCCCTCGACCAGAGCGATGATTTTCTTGTTGCGGCGCAGCTTCTTGGAGATGGCGCGGGCAAGGCAGGACTATCCGCCCAGGTTCGCACGCCAATGTGGCCCTCTCCGCCAGGGGTGGCCGACCGGGCGCTTGTCAAAATTGATGCAACACCACTCAAAGATTTGAACATTCCCGACCGATACGACCTTGAGATTGTATGCGACCCCACGCTGGCCATCATACCGCCCATGGGCGGAGCTCTCATTGCAGGCGGCACCCTATTCACCAATACGCCAAGCCCTCCCGAAACGCCTTCTGAGAGCCTCAGAGTCATATCCAGTAATCTTGAGGCGCTCGCCACCATTCATGGGGCCTCACTCGGGTTCGCGCTCGCTGGCGCTGCCTGGGCGCTCCTTGGCGCTGTTGCGAAAGAATATGCGCTCGCTCCCCAAGACATCGAAGCCGCCTCTCCTCTCGCCCTGGCTACTCCACCTGGAGATGCGGAAATAAAACTTCTTCGTGAATCCCAAAAAATCGTTGCCGCACTTGTCCAAGGGTCAAAACCTGACTAACGATTTTCCAAACATTGACGCCACCTAGCCTACACGGCTAGTGTGTCATTGAAATTTCGCCCAGCTTCTTCCCCCGCCCGATGTATCTACGATGACAAAACGCCTCGTTTTCGTTGCGGTTCTTTTCTTTGCCCTTACGGCGGCTGCGGCTGGATGTGCGGCCGTCCGCGCTTCATTTCCCCTGCCTGATTCTGAATTTGAAGTTGGTCTTTGGGTACAGGCAGAGGGGAGTAACCGCACCCTCGACAGCACGGAAAAGATAGCGGCCCTCGTCAGGCAGGCCAGAAAATCTGGCGTAACCGATATTTATGCCCAAGTCTATCGAAGCGGCCACGCTTGGTTTCCCACCAAATATGCCGACGATTCCCCCTCAAAAAGGGCGGGACGCGAGCCACTGGTCTACCTCCTTAAGCTCGCGGCGGGCAACTCATCCGGCAGGCGTCCTATTCGTGTGCACGCCTGGATAAATGCCTTCGCGCTGGCGCGTAACGATAAGGCGCCGATTCTGGCCGACCTCGGAGAAGAGGCCGTGCTTCGCGATCAATGGGGACATTCTCTTTTAGAGTATCCACAAAGCGGCAAACCGCCCTGGGCCAAGGGTTTTGGACTCGGGACCCCAGGTATTTTTCTCGACCCGGCCCACCTGGGCGTCAGGCGCAGGCTCATCATCATCGTCTCGGAACTACTCCACCGATACCCCCGCCTATCTGGTATCCATCTCGATTTCATCCGCTATCCATACGCACTTCCCATTTCGCCAGGCTCGCGCTTCTCGCCCCGCCTTGATTTTGGGTATGGAAGCGCTTCAATCAAGCGATTTGAAATGGAAACAGGACGCAAGGCCCCCCTTGCCGGAACCTCAGTCTCAAGAGCCGACTACGAGGCCTGGGACAATTGGCGACGAGAGCAGGTGACCGCAACCGTAAGGGAGATCCGCCGGACAATTGAGGCAACTCGCCCCGCCACCCGCCTCTCCGCTGCCCTTCTTCCGTGGGCCGAAAGGGCATATTTATCCGCTTTTCAGGATTGGCGCGACTGGCTCTCTGAAGGACTGCTTGAAAAGGCCCTCGTAATGAACTATTCGAGGGATATCAAGCTTGCCGCTCAAATTAGCCAGAGCGTCTCGGCGAGGCGCCGCGCCCCATCAAACACATACAAGCAATTGATAATAATAGGATTAGGCGCATGGATGTTTTCCAAAGAACCCGCTGGACTCTGGCGCCAATGGCGAGATGCCCGGCAAGCAGGGGCCGATGGCGTAGCCCTGTTTTCATACGATCAAATGGTCGGAAAAACCCCGCTTTGGGGTTTCCCAACACCCTGAAACCCTATGGATAAAGAGAATTAATAAATTTCTAGCTTGCAAATGCTCTCAGAACCATATAATGTTTTATCAGGATTTAGTTTCTGCCCTACATTGAAAAGCCGCCTGTAGTTTACTCGCCGCCCATAACGAAAAGCCGTTAGAGAAGTTTTTTCCGCCTAACTGGGTTGGGACCTTTTCCGCCCGATGGTGCTGCCTTATGCAGACCAGGAGAAGGAAGATATGAACAAAGGTGATTTGATTAACGCAATCGCAGACGAAACAGACATGAACAAGGCAGGAGCGGAGGCCGTTCTGAACGCGTTTGTCTCCTCCGTAACTGGGGCGCTCAAAGGCGGCGATAAGGTAATGCTGACGGGTTTTGGCACCTTCAGCATTTCCAACCGTGCCGCGCGCATGGGCCGCAATCCGAAAACAGGCGAGTCGATTCAGATTAAAGCCTCGAAGGTACCCAAGTTCAAGGCTGGAGCGGGACTAAAAGACGCCGTAAAATAAGCATCTGCTTGTCAGAATAGATGTTCAGGTTTAACACAGACAAAAACGGAGGAGCTTAGGCTCCTCCGTTTTTGTCTGTGTATGGGTATTTGCGCATCTAAAGGCAGGAAAAATTAAATAATTACTAGAAGAATAAAATATCCCTATTGACGCTTTTCCTTTTCTTTATTGTTGTTGTTGATGTACCACAATTATGAAGTATCGGCCCATTCGTATACTGAAATTTTAGCTCCAGGAGCAGGTTCGAATGGTTGTATCCGACTCAAATTCACCTGAAACCGAAGAACTGGGCCGTCGTGGCGCGATGGCTTTCATCGCAATGGCGACGGGCCTTGTCATTAGCTACGGTACCGCTACGATATACGGCCTTCGTTATCTATTTGGAAGGCAAAAACCTCCAAGGCAGGTCCAGGTGCTCTCGGCCGCCCTTTCGGATGTCCCCGACGGCGAAAGCCGCTTGGCAAAAGACCTCACGGGCCAAAAATTCATGCTAGTTCGCTCGGGCGACAACGTCCGCGCCTTCTCTACAACGTGCACACACCTAGGATGTCAGGTTCACTGGAAACCCGAGGACAAGGCTTTCATTTGCCCTTGCCACGATGCCGTTTTCAATTCAGACGGAAAACCGATCAAGGGACCGCCCCCGACACCACTGGCTCAATATACTGTCGAAATTCGCGGCGCCAGCATCTTCGTATCGATGCCCGAGGCATGATGCTATGACTGATCGCATCATCAAGTGGGTCAACGAGCGCATTCCCTTCGACTGGGAGCAGCTCAATCATTTCACGAGCGAGCCAATCCCACGCCACATGCACAAATGGTGGTTCTGCCTGGGTGGCACCCCGCTCTACCTTTTCTTAATTCAACTTCTCAGCGGCATCGCCCTGACCTTCTATTTCGTTCCTGATCCTGGAAAGGCATTCGAGTCGGTTCGCTACATTACCGAGGAAGTGCCCTTTGGTTGGTGGGTCCGGGGGGTACATCGATGGTCCGGGGAATTGATGGTTGTCGCGGTGATTCTCCATATGATGCGCATTTTTTTCACCGGTGCCTACAGGCGCCCACGCGAGATCAACTGGCTCATCGGGATGGCGCTATTGGTCACGATTTTCACTTTCGGCTTCTCAGGCTATTCGCTCGTCTATAACCAAGTTTCCTACTGGGCAACTGTCGTGGGAACTAACATCGCCGCTGCCATACCGTTTGTCGGCGAATACATGGCGGCTTTTTTGAGGGGCGGCCCCGTAATCAGCGCAAACACCCTCACCCGGATGTATGTGCTGCACATCGGCGTATTGCCTACGGCCACATTTGCCTTACTGGCCATGCACATTTTTCTAATCCGAATTCACGGCGTGAGCGAGTTCAATGACACCCCCGGCGAGGGGTCCACTGATGACAAGGAGCGCTTTTTTCCCTTCTTTCCGGACCATCTTCTGACGGAAATCGCAGTCGGCGTGTTTTTGATTTTTCTCGTCAGCCAGTTGGCAATTATTTTTCCGGTCCAACTCGGCGAGCCTGCAAATCCTGCTGTCACGCCCGAGCACATCAAACCCGAATGGTATTTCTATCCGGTCTTCAGGTGGCTAAAGCTTTTCTCCTTCCAGACCGGAATCGTCAGCACCATCGTTATCGTTATCATAATGTTCGCTTGGCCCTGGGTGGACGCTTCACTAGAGCGCCGCCTACCGGGGCGAGAGGTCAGTGTTTACGTCGGCACATTAGCCGTCATTGCAATGACCATCCTCGTCCTCATTGAGGGGCTCTCGGGACACTGAGCAAAGGAGATATTCTGTGAATTTTCGGGTCAAGCAGTGGATAGTGGCGGTGCTGAGCCTGTTCTTTCTGGGCTCACTCATCACAGTGGGCTTCATCGAGAGCGGTCGCCTTTTACCAGAGAAAAAAACAAAGGTCGTCGTAACCGCCAAGAACGAGAGTTGCGTCAACTGCCACACCGAGAAATCCCCAGGCATCGTCAAACAGTGGGAGGACAGCCGCCACGCTCCCCTTGGAGTGGGCTGTGTCGATTGCCACGCGGCTAAAAAAGGCGAGCCCGACGCCTGGGAGCACGAAGGCTCTCTCATCGCCACCATCGTATCGCCCAAAGACTGCGCCCGCTGCCACGAGAAGGTGGCCAAGGAGTTCACCGACAGCCACCACTCTAAAGCCGCCAAGTTCATCGGAAGCCTCGACAACTTCCTCGGCGTCGTCGTCGAGGGCGCACCAGCGGCCATCAACGGCTGCCAGAAGTGTCACGGCTCGACCGTCAAAGTCCTCAAGAGCGGAAAACTCGACCCCGCCACCTGGCCTAACACCGGCGTGGGACGCATCAACCCGGACGGCAGCAACGGCGCCTGCACGGCCTGTCACTCTCGACACACATTCTCCGCCGCCCAGGCACGCCAACCGGAGAACTGCGGGAAATGCCACATGGGGCCGGACCACCCACAAATCGAGATTTACAACGAGTCCAAGCACGGCATCGCCTTCCGAGCGCGCATCAACGAGATGAACCTCGATAGCAAGTCCTGGATCGTGGGCAAGGACTACTCCGCCGCCCCCACCTGCGCGACCTGCCATATGAGCGCCACCAGGGATCTGCCCATCACGCACGACGTGGGCAAGCGCATCAGCTGGACGCTGCGCCCGGTGATCTCCAAAAAACTCAAGAACTGGGAGGCCAAGCGCAAGGACATGCAGAACGTGTGCTCCGCCTGCCACAGCCCCGACTTCACGAAAAATTTCTACACCCAGTACGACAACGTCATCGATCTCTATAACGAGAAGTTCGCCATCCCGGCCAAGAACGTCATGCTTGAGCTCAAGAAGGAGGGGAAAATCACTTCTGCCCCCTTCGACGATAAAATCGAGTGGACCTTCTTTGAGCTATGGCACCACGAGGGCCGCCGCGCACGCATGGGCGCCTCGATGCAGGGCCCGGACTACACTCAATGGCACGGCTTCTATGAAGTTGCCAAGCATTTCTACTTCAAGTTCCTCCCCGAGGCAGAAGAGCTTCTACCTGGCGTATCCGAGCGCTTCGTCAAAGGCAAACACCATGAATGGCGCAAGGGTATGACCAAGGCGCAGATCCAGAAAATGCTCGATTTTTATCAATCGAGATATGGTGAGGAAAAATAGGCACATAAATTATTGCAAATAAAAGGGTCG
>JABJAL010000076.1 GCA_018669005.1 Nitrospinaceae bacterium | reverse complement strand
TCGACAAAGTGCCAGTAGAGTCCGACGTTTTCCACCAAATTAAAGCAATCCGTCGTATACCCTCTCTTGCCTGCGGCTATGAGGACACAGGTGAGATAAATCACCCCGCCGGTAACGTGAAGTCCGTGGAAGCCGGTGATCATGTAGAAGGTGGTGCCGAACAGCGGTGCGCCGAACGGGTTTTCGGTGAGGCCGAGATTCGCCCCATGAATTAGGTGATTCCACTCATAGGCCTGAAGACCGACGAAGATGATTCCGCCGCCGATGGTCATGAGCATGAATTTTTTGAATTTTTCCTTCTCTCCGTGCTTGATGGCATCGAGGGCCTTGACCATCGACAGACTGCTGCAAATCAACAAGAACGTCATGAAGGCAGTTAGCGAGATGCCGAGTGCCTCGGAAGGGTTGGGCCAGTTGGTGCTGTTGGCCCGCATAATTGCGTATCCCGCAAGCAAGGTTCCGAACGACATGGCATCTCCCGAGAGGAAGAGCCACATTCCGGTCTTTCCCCAACTCTCGGGTGTTAATGGTGTTTCAGCAGCTTCTACGGCGGCCGTCTGACTCAATTCGACTTCTCCCTACAATTTATTTGGCGGACGGCCCGTCGGGGTCGTCCGAAGGTTTGTTTGCGCGCTGATACGAATAAAAAAAATATCCACCAACGATGCTCATTGCCGCTAGTGGAATGCTTGTCAGGAAAAGGTAGCTCCACATGTATGAAAAATCATCGAGCCCACATACCGAACATGCCCTTGCAACACCGGGCGAGGTCAGCAGCAATATACTCATCGCGAATATGGAAATAGATAGCTTCGGGCTCATGTTTTCTCCTTCAAAAACTATATCATTGCCCAGCCCGAGTGTCCATAAACCGATGATTTAAAAGGTCATTACATCAAATAGACCAAAAAGAACAAAAGTGGCCAAAGTCCTACGACCAAATGCCAATACATGCCGCATGTAGTGACGCCGGTGGCGTTCTCGGGCGAGAAATGACCCCGCCAAGCCCTTGTCAGCACCACCAAAAGCCACATAACCGCGCTGAATACGTGAAATGCGTGTGCCCCGACGATGGTATAGAAGGTCGAGGCATATGTTCCGGTCGAGACTCTTAGCCCGAAGTTGAGCAGCTGGAGCCACTCATACCCTTGAATCAGCAGGAAAACGATGCCAAGGGAGGCTGTTATCGTTAAAAAAGTGCAGAGGCCTTGATTATCCCCTTTTCGGAGGCTCTTTTTGGCCCGAATAAATGTGTAGCTGCTGGTCAGAAGAAACAACGTGTTGATTGCCGTGACACCGACCGGGAGTCTCGGCTGAAATGGCGGGGGCCACGGTTGTCCACCGAATCGAAATACCAAAAAAGCCCCGATGAGCCCTGAGAAGAACATCATCTCGGCCAGGATGAAGATCACCATGGCGAGCTGGGCGTTTTCGATGAGCGGCGCGGTCTGCGGCCTATCGGGACGATCATCGTCCCCCCCGCCATTTGGCCCCGCTCCTTCCGGTGGAGGAAGATGGCCATTCCCCTCGTCTCGGATTTGGTCTTTTACAAAAGTATCTGGCATTTCAATAGCCGCCTTACACTAAAATTCCAAAAATCAACGAAAGTGTCATTAGCGTCACGATAAACAGGGCTAGAAAAATGCCAAGTCGAATATTTTTTTTGCGATCTTTGTCTGTACTCATCTCGATACTTCTCCGCTTAAAATGTGCCGTGGTCGAGCACCATAATCAGATAAACAAGCGGCAGATATAATAGCGAAACCCAAAACAGGTGCCGGGCCGAATCGACGGTGCGCTTTCGGGCCAACTGAATGCCCGAGGCGAGGTACATTAGGCCCAAAAGAAGAGATGAGAAAAAATATACGGTGCCCGCCATGCCAATGAGGGTGGGCACCATCGCAATCGGAATCAGAGCGACACAATAGTTAACGACATGAAACCCTGTTTTTTTGCCGTCAGGTTCATCCACCGGAAGAAGCCGGACGCCGGCCGCTTTGAAGTCATCTCGGTAAAGTATGCCGATGGCGAGCGCGTGTGGTATCTGCCAGATAAAAAGAATCGAGAAGAGAATCCAGCCCTCCACGGGCACGTTGTCTGCCGCCGCCGCCCACCCGATAACCGGAGGCATTGCGCCCGGAATAGCGCCTACAACACTATTCCAGGAGCTGGTTCGTTTGAGTGGCGTGTAAATAAGCAGATAGGTTGAACCGGTCAGGGCACTCAAAAAAGCCGTGAGCGGATTGACCAGCAATACAAGATAGATGACACCGACGACGAACAACGTCACCCCAAATGCCAGCGCGTCGAAACGGTGGAGCCTCCTGGCAGGCAGGGGCCGAAGCCGCGTTCGCTCCATGAGTGCGTCGAGGTCTTCTTCGGCCGCTTGATTGAGCGCCAGCGAGCCGCCGGAGGAAAGTGCCGTCCCCACCAGTGCGTGAATAAGCAAGATGTAATCCATGCGTCCAGCGGAGGCCAAGTAAAATGCCGCAGCAGAGGCAAAGACCACCATGGCGATAATTCGTGGTTTGGTGAGCGTTAGGAAATCCGCAGCCCTTCGCCTGGAGATGGCGTGGCTGTCGTCGATGGATTCGGTCCTGGTTATCACGCTACTGATGCCTCTTGTGGAGTTGTGTCGAAGCGGGACCGAAGCTGATCACTGTGGACCCGGAGCGCCAGTGTAATCGAAGTTGCAAACAATAGAGCGCCAACCACGACATGCGCCGCAGTCAGGACAATTATAGTGCTTGGCAATACGGCATCGCCGATGACCGTATATTTAGCAAAATAAGAGCCAGCCCCTAGCGCAAGCTGTAAAATCAGCAAAACCCAAATGGTATTTGCGGGCTTTCTGATGGCCTCGCCGCCGGCGGGATCACGGAGTATCTTCGCCGCCAGCAAGAATACATGGATGGTGACTAAAAATGCCACCAAAAGATGGGCATCGAGCCGGTTTCCGGTATGGCGCAGCACGGCGCCGAAAATAGTTTGAACATAAATCAGACCCACTGTAAGGAGGGCAATTCTCCTGGTGCTGCTGTTGGGCTCGGTCCGGGTCGTAGTGTCTGCCAGCCAGCTTTTAGAGGTGAAAACAGCGATGCTGACCATGAGTCCGAAATAGAGCTGGGCGACACAGGCGTGGATAATGGCCAGAAGGAGTTTGAGTGAAATGACCCGGAATCCGCCCAGAAGACCCTGAACAATCACGAGAAAAATGGCTGCCATGCCGAGCCAGCGGACCCATTTGCGAGGTTCGTAAAGCCACAGAGTCGCTGCCGTGAGGATCGTTAGTATTCCAACAAGCGAGCCAAGAAGGCGATGGGAGTGCTCAAAGAAAATTCCCCCCACCATCTTGGCCCACGGGAAGAGGAACATGTGGTAGCCAAAGCTGGTGGGCCAGTCGGGCACAGCGAGTCCAGCGCTCATGCTCGTAACGAGCCCGCCCGCGAGGATTAGAATTACGGTTGTGCCCGATGTCAAAATGGCCAGGTAGTGCGGCCACCGCAAAGCGCTGGACGCAGAGTTCCCTCTCTGTGCCATACGTGAACTTCCCCGATGTTTCTTGAAACTGAGTTAGTGCGATGCCGCCGCAGCACTATCGCTGAGCGGTTTCGTCTGGGGAGCCCAGTCATCGCTTTCGCCGGGAACGCTATACTCGTAAGGGCCCCGGTGTACTTCGGGCAAGGTCGGTCCGAAGTTGCCGTGCGGCGGGATTACAGGTGCCACCCATTCGAGCGTGTTGGCATTCCAGGGGTTCTGCGGTGCAGTCTCCCCGAGCTCACCCATCTTGGCCGAAAGATAACGATAAATCCAGGCGAAGACGACGATAGCGACAATCCCCGCAATGGTGCGCCCAACCATGGTTGGCTCTGTAGGTTTGGTTAGTCCCTCGAAGTAGAAGGTTACGAATTTGTAGGCCACAAACGCTGTCAGGTAGGAGGAAATCACCTGGGCCGCTTTTCGGTACCAATTCATGTTTAGTTTCCAAAGGCTTCCGAAAATGTTGAGCGCGAAAATAATCTGTCCAATACCCAGCATGAGAGCGCCGAGGGTGATCGTTACGTTTATTGGCTCAAGGTCTTTGAGGAAATCATACTGAAGTGGGTTGTAGATTCTTCGCATATGGCCGCCTATGCCGATGATGTGCATCGGGAAGAAGGCGATGTTGAAGCCAATGATTGTGATCCAGAAATGCACACGACCGAGAGAGTTGTTTAGCATCCGACCGAACATTTTTGGGAACCAAAATGTGATGCCGGCAAAGAGGCCGAACATGCTTCCGCCAAAGAGGACATAGTGAATGTGCGCCACGATGAAGTAGGTGTCGTGGATGAAAATATCGACCGTGTTCGAGGCCATGAAGATGCCGCTCAGGCCGCCGATGACAAACATCGAAACAAAAGCCAGGGCGTGAAGCATGGGAACGGTGAAGCGAATTGAGCCACGCCACAAGGTCCCCAGCCAGTTGAATGTTTTAATGGCCGAGGGGATGGCAATAAGCATCGTCGTTGTCATGAACGCCTGACCCAGCCGGGGGTTCATGCCGCTCTGGAACATATGGTGTCCCCAGACGGCCCATCCGATGAAGGCGATGCCGATAATGGCGTAAACCATCGCCCGGTAGCCGAAGATGGGTTTCCTTGAAAATACGCTCAGGATGTCTGAGACAATGCCCATTGCCGGGAGGATGAGAATGTAGACCTCCGGATGGCCGAAGTACCAGAACAGATGTTGCCAAAGAAGCGGCTGGCCGCCCCGCTGTGGATCGAAAAAGGCCGTTTCAAAAACGCGGTCGAATATCATCAGAACGCCCGCCGCTCCGAGAATCGGGAGCGCCAGCAACGAAAGTATTGCCACGACGAAAAGCGCCCATATTGTCGTCGGCAGACGGAACCAGGTCATTCCCTTCGTGCGCATGTTGATAATGGTCGTTATGTAGTTTACCGAGCCCATCAGCGAACTAATGGTTAGTGTGAAGATACTGAGCGCCCAGAGGGTCTGCCCCATTCCGACACCGGTATATTCTTCTTTAATAGAAAGAGGTGCGTAGGCTGTCCAGCCTGCGGCGGCGTGTCCGCCCTCGACAAAAAAGCCGCTCATCATGATGAGAGCACCTAGCGCAGCGACCCAGAACGAGAGCATGTTGAGCAAGGGGAAAGCCATGTCGCGCGCGCCAATCATCAGCGGGATTAAAAAGTTACTGAATGCGCCCGAGAACATGGGCATGAGCACCAAAAACACCATGACGGTGGCGTGCATTGTCACCATCATATTGTATTTGTCGGGTCCGATGATGCCGGTGGGCATGAAATCGTTATCTTCAGAAAGCCAGCCAAACCCCCAGACAGAAGTTTCAGGCCAGGCGAGCTGCCAGCGGAACATCAGCGCTAGCACACCGCCCAGGATCATCATCACCAGCGCCATCCAGAAGAATTGCTTGCCGATCATTTTATGATCTGTTGAGAATACATAAGTGTTTAGAAAAGTACTTTCGTGGTGATCGTGGCCAACGGCTGCCGTCGAATCGCTCATTTCTTGTTTTTCCCCTTGGCGATATTAAACATCAAGAAAGATTGTTTGTTGCCTTTCTTGAGCGCGGAATCATAATGGTATTTAGGAAGATTTCTTTGTGTTTATTTTATTAATAAAAGCCTTGTAGCTCTCTGCTGTATGTACGACCAACTCGCCTTTCATTCCCGAGTGTCCAGTGCCGCAAAGCTCGGCGCAGGGAATTTCGAATTTCCCTGTTTTGATTGGTTTGAACCAAACGACGGTCTCGCGGCCGGGAACGATGTCTTGTTTCACCCGGGCATGTGGAATGAAGAAGCTGTGAATAACGTCTTCGCCGGTCATGGTGATGAGAACGGTTTTGTTTATGGGAACGTTTACCTGGTTGTCGAGCTTTACATCATCCTTGGTGCCGAGTTTTCCATCGGGGCCGGGGTAGGCCACAAGCCAGTTGAACTGCTTGGCGACGACATGGATGCGGACATCGGGATTCGCTGGCCGATCAAGTTTGAGTTTTGCCCAGGACGCCTGGCTGAGGAACATGATGACGACCAGGATGAAAGCGGGCGTTATCGTCCATATAATTTCGAGGGTGTTGTTTCCGTGTGTATAGGTAGCCCGGACACCTGGTTTTTGCCGATAGAGAATCAGGAAAGCAACCATGCAAGCGGCAACGAGAACAAACGTTGCCGTTGTAATGTAATAGATGACATAAAAAAGGAAATCCAGATCACCACCATCTGCAGAAATGTTTTCAGGGAGCCAGCTCATCATGGGGAGACAATCCTCATAGAACGAAATAAATCGGACAGAACGGTATCCTTAGTAAGTTACCGGACCTCTTCTTGTAAGAGTATTTCCTCGTATTACCAGGTGCGGAGTTTAACGGATGAGAGCTGAAACATTCAAGCACCCAAGATGAATAAAGCTAACAAAAACAAGAACTTTCTAAGGATTTAAAGACCTGTAAATCTGTTGTATGTAGTGGGAGAACATTAAGAATAAAGGATTTGGTAAGATCTTTATCCTGCTTCTCGTTAACTGACGGCACCATCCCCATGTTACTTGAATGAAAGGCTTTAGCCCTTGACGCATACTAGGGGGTTGGGTACTAAGAGAGCGCCATGTTGCGCCAGTAGCTCAGCTGGATAGAGCGTCTGACTACGGATCAGAAGGTCGCGCGTTCGAATCGTGCCTGGCGCACCAAATATATCAAGGGCTTAGCCTTAACCGGCTAAGCCCTTTTTGGTTTTAAGAAGGTGATAATAAGATTTTGAATTTATGAGCACGAGGTTCAAGGTAAAGGTGGGGTTCAAATTTTTATGTCTGATGGGCACGAAGAATGAGAAAAATAAAATCTATTTAAAACGCTCTATTTATATCGATATGGGATCGATGAAACCGTTATTTATGGGATGAGAAAACCTTAGGTTTTGTTACGTTCGATATATTTAGTTCCAGACCAAGTATTCAAAACGTATTCTAAACTTTTAATTTTAAATTTAATCGGCGGTTTATATATATATAAGCTGAAAATTTAAATAGTCGGAGAACATATTGAACATTTGCGGGGTCGTGGCTGGAATGTTTTTTTCGATGCCTTAAATTGGCAACTTGCCGCTAGGTGTAAATGGACTGATAATTGTCTCAAATTCACCTAAGAAAATAGATTTTCCCTCATAATTGAAAGGGGAAATCAAAAGAATGGCCGATAACGGTTCTCAAGCTTTTCAACCATATGACGAGGATGCCGCTCTGCGGAATATACTTGAGGGAACTGCGATAAAGACCGGAGAGGATTTTTCGTCGCCCTGGTTGAGAACCTGTCCCGATCGTTGAATACATACGGCGCCTGGGTGAATAACCTGTGCTACCATTCTTTTAAGATGGGTATCTGGAATTTCAGAATAAGCCTATTAAAGAATTATATTTGAATGTCGAATCTCCTCTTTCGACAATGGAGGCGTTGTCGATGCCCCACAAACAAGCATTGGCCGACACCATTGGGGCTGAAATTCATGCAATGCCCCTGACCGGCAATTTTCTGGTCGAGTGCTCACTCACGAACAAAGGAACCGCTTTTACGCAAGATGAAAGACGCGATTTTGGTCTTGAGGGCCTTTTGCCGCCTCAAATTCTCAGCATTGAAGAACAAGTCGGACGCGTGTACGGGGCCTACTGCCAGCAAAAATCCGATATCGACAAACATATCTATCTGCGCAGCTTGCAGGACAGAAACGAGACCCTTTTCTACAAACTTGTGACCGAGCATCTCACTGAAATGCTGCCCATAATCTATACCCCCATTGTCGGTGAGGCTTGCCAGCGCTTCAGCGAGATCTATCGTAAACCGCGAGGCCTGTTCATCTCATATCCCGATCGGGGGCGAATCGACGAAATCCTCGACAATGCGGCGACGCCTCAGGCAGAGGTAATCGTCGTGACGGACGGTGAGCGAATCCTTGGCCTGGGAGACCAGGGCGCGGGCGGCATGGGCATTCCCATTGGCAAGCTCGCGCTCTATACCGCCGCCGCAGGTATCCACCCTGCCACGACCCTTCCTATATTCCTCGATGTTGGGACGAACAACCAGGAGCGTCTTAACGATCCCCTCTACATTGGCTGGCGCCACGAGCGTATCGAGGGGACCGAATACGACGATTTTATCGACACCTTCGTTCAGGCGGTTAAAAAGAAGTTTCCCAGTGTGCTCCTTCAATGGGAGGACTTCGCCCAGCACCACGCAGGGCCCCTGCTCCACCGCTACAGGGACGATATCTGTTCGTTCAACGATGACATCCAAGGAACTGCGGCTGTCACGCTAAGCACCTTGCTCGCCGCCGCCCATGCCAGCGGCACCCACCTGCGCGACCATACCGTATGCATCTTCGGGGCTGGGTCGGCCGGCTGCGGCATTGCCGAACAATTGATCGCCGCCATGGTGCAAGAGGCGCTTTCTGAGTCCGATGCGCGAGCACGCTTTTTTATGATCGACCGTCCCGGGCTGCTCCACGATGGGCTGAGTAATCTGCCCGCTTTTCAGCAAAAATTGGTTCAACCCCAAGAGCATTTGGCCAATTGGCAGGTTAACGGCGGCGAGGGCATCAACCTTGAGGATGTTGTTCGGAACGCGAAACCCACCGTACTCATCGGCGTCTCGGGCCAGCCCGGCGTGTTCACCGAGGAGGCTGTTCGGGAGATGGCGAGCTACACGGAAAGGCCCATTATCTTTCCACTCTCGAACCCCACCTCGCGTGTCGAGGGCGTCCCCGCCGATTTGCTCGCATGGACAGACGGTCGCGCGCTGGTGGCCTCGGGCAGTCCGTTCGAGGATGTCAGCTACGGGGGAGCGACCTATTCGATCGCTCAAAACAACAACAGCTACATTTTTCCCGGCATCGGTCTTGGCGCTTTGGCCGTTAAGGCGAGTCGTATTTCAGACGAGATGATTATGGCCGCCGCCCGTGCCTTGAGCGAATGTGCACCTGTCTTGAGTGATCCCCAGGGCTCCCTTCTACCCGACCTCCAGAATCTACGGCAGGTGAGTCGCCGGATTGGATTAGCCGTCGCGAGTGAGGCTTATAAACAAGGGCTCGCCCATCCGACTGTCGCCGAAGAAGAGATAGAGCGCATTCTGGATGAAAAGCGGTGGGAACCGCGCTACCTTCCTATGCGCCTAAAAAATCACGAGCACCTCACGCGCCACGACGAGATGACGGGTCTTTACAACAACCGTGTCTTGCGTGAGCTCACGGCCTTGGAAACCACAAGAGCCAAACGCTACGGCTCAGACTTGTGCGTGCTTGTTCTTGAGCTGAAATATTTTCGGGAGGTTCACAGTACGCATGGGGAGGAGATGGCGAATGAACTCCTCATCCAAACGGCGCGGTTGATAGAAGATATGATCCGCGACACGGATGTCGCTGCCCGCCACGAGCGAAGCATGTTCTCTATCCTCTTGCCCGGAACGAAAAGCGACGGTGCTCAAGTGCTCAAAAATAGAATTCTCTCGAAAATTGCCGATATGAAGATCGATGACGCAAACGGACAAAAAATCCCCGTTTCTTGTGCAATCGGCATATCCGAATTCGACCCCGAAACCGACGATGCCACCCGAGTTTTAGAGCGTGCTGATCAAGCGCTGCACAAGTGTTAATCACTCCCCCTCCCTCTCCTTTTCAGAAGATAAGGCCCAACGACCCCCGACCCTGACAAGATGATTTCTCAGGCCTTCGCGGCCCACTTTTCAGGCATTTAAAAGACCATTGCATGTGTTTGGCCGTTTTAAAATCGCTGATTTAAAGGCGATTTACCCCAATATATTTTGCTTGTCCTCCCCTGTGTGGGATTGATACTATTCTTATTCACCTTAATAGAAATTAGTTTTACCCAAGAAGCCGGGAGGAGTATTGGGTTTTCTCCTTACCGGGCGTGAACGCAATGAGCCGCAACTCACAAGGAGAGGTTCGCTATGGACAGAAGAAAATTTATCACAGGAGCAGGTCTTGCTGGCGTCGCGGGTATTATCCATGCCTCTGCGCCGCCTGCGGTGCACGCACAAAAACGGGTTCGCTGGAAGATGGTAACGACATGGGGCCCTGGGGCGCCAGGTGTGGGCGAGGCCGCCGCGCTAATATCTCGCCGCGTTAAAGAGCTTACCAGCGGTAAATTTCAGATTAAAATTTATGGTGCAGGTCAGCTTGTTCCCGCTCTCGGGATTTTCGATGCCGTCACAAAAGGTACCGCCGAGCTGGGGCACAGCGCTTCTTACTACTGGGCTGGCAAGGTGCCGGCCGCGCAGTTTTTTGCCGCCGTTCCATGGGGGATGAATCCCCAGCAGGTTAACGCCTGGCTCACTAACGGCAACGGCCAAAAACTCTGGGATGAGGTTTATAAGCCTTTCGGGATTTTTTCTTTACCAGCAGGAAACACTGGAATCCAGATGGGCGGCTGGCTTAAAAAAGAGATTACTACGGTGGCGCAGTTCAAGGGCTTGAAAATGCGCATCCCGGGTCTGGGCGGAAAGGCAATTGCCCGAATGGGAGCGAACGTGGTCCTGCTTCCAGGTGTTGAGGTGTTTACTGCGCTTGAGCGCGGCACTATTGATGGCACGGAATGGATAGGTCCTTTCCACGATAAATTGAAGGGTCTTCATCAGGCGGCTAAGTTCTACTATTACCCTGGTTGGCATGAGCCAGGAACGGTTCTCGAAATGCCGGTCAACATCAAAGCACATGAAAAGCTGCCCAAGGATTATCAGGTTGCTCTGCGTGTTGCAGCAGCCGAGGCAAATCTTTGGACGCTGGGGCGTTTTGATTCAGCCAATGGCTCGGCGCTTAATGAACTGGTAACCAAGCATGGTGTTAAACTCCGCCGCTGGTCCGATGAGCTTCTGAAGGGGTTCTATAAAGCGTCTCAGGATGTGTATGCTGACCTTTCGGGCAAGGACAAAGCGAGTGCCAAGGTGCTCAAGGATTACCAAACTTTCCAGAAGAACGTTGATGGTGTCGCGAAAATTGCAGATGCGGCCTATCTCTCTGCTCGAGCGGTAGTGGGAGCGTAATGCGTTAAAAAGATTTTATTACGGGAAAGCCCCCTCCTTGGAGGGGGCTTTTTTCGTTTCTATTAAGCGGGGGCCTACCAACCGATGGCCTTGGGAAGCCAAGTGACTGTTTCGGGGAAGATAAAAGCCACAATCAGACCGATAATCTGGATGACCACGAACGGCGCTACCCCTCGGTAGATGTGCATTGTTGTGACGTTCGGTGGCACGACTCCCTTCAGGTAGAACAAGGAAAATCCGAATGGCGGTGTGAGAAAGGAAGTCTGGAGATTTATCGCAATCAGTATAGAGAACCAGAGCGGATCAATCGCAAGTTCTTTCACGATTGGTTTCATGATAGGCACGATAATGAAAGTGATTTCTATGAAATCCAGAACGAAACCTAAAACAAAAAACAACGCCATGACCACAATCAGTACGCCGTTTTGTCCATAGGGAATCGATTTTATGATGTCCGATACAATTTCATCTCCACCCAAAAGACGAAATACCAACCCAAAGAAAGTGGCCCCCACCAGAATTACGAATACCATGCAGGTTATCGTCAGTGCCGAGAGCATGACCTCGCGAAGAATCTGAACCGTAAATTTTCCGCTGGTTAAGGTGAGAATAATGGCGCCGAATGAGCCCATGGCGGCCGCTTCCGTGGGAGATGCGACGCCGCCAAAAATACTCCCTAGCACGAGCACAATTAACAACAGTGGGGGGAGCAGTGCACGAAATACTCGTTGCCTCAGTTCTGAGGAGCTGACGCTGTCCCTTTCCTCTGCGGGAATTGCCGGAGCGAGATCCGGCCTTAGCCATGCGACTCCCCCGATCCAGAGAAGATAGAAGGCGACGAGAACAAGCCCCGGTATAACCGCACCGACGAACATCGAGCCGATGGGAACGTCCATAATATCCCCGAGGAGAACCAGGATAATCGAAGGGGGGATGATTTGGCCCAAAGTTCCCGAAGCCGCAATCGTGCCCGTGGCGACTTCGGGTGAATATCCACGGCGGAGCATGGTGGGAAGTGCGAGAATCCCCATCGTTACGACCGTGGCGCCGACGATGCCCGTCGAGGCGGCGAGGAGCATGCCGACCACCACGACCGACATGGCGAGGCCACCCCGAATCTTGCCGAATACAAGGCCTGTCGTTTCGAGTAAATCCTCGGCCAAGCCGCTTCTTTCAAGCATCACCCCCATGAACACGAATAGGGGGACGGCGAGCAGGGTGAAATTAGTAGCGATTCCCCAAATACGAAGCGGCAGGAAATTGAAATCGCTCCAGGAGAGCAGTTCCATTCCGGCTCCGATTAACCCGAAAAGAAGGCCTACGGCCCCGAGCGTGAAGGCCACCGGAAATCCCAGCATGAGAAGCGGAAGAAGTGTCCCGAACATTAACAGGGGAAGATAAAAGGCAATCTGATCTTCCATTAGTCGGCGCTCGCTATGGTTTTATCCGTCTGTTCCACGGTTAGAATTACTTCCAGGGATTTGATGGCGATCGAGATACTCTGGAGGGCGACGAGGAAAAATCCAACGGGAATTGCCGATTTTAGAATGTAGCGAGCGGGTAGCCCTCCCGGATCAGGCGAGCCCTCCAGGAATTGCCACGAACTCAAGACAAAGGGGAGTGAGGTCCATATGATGACGAAGCTTACCGGCAAACAGAAAATTATCGAGCCGATAAGGTTTACCCAGGCTCGCCCCCGCTTGTTCCTTCGGGCGTAAAAAATATCCACCCGAACGTGTTCGTCTTTAAGTAGTGTGTAGGCGGCTCCGAGCAGAAAAACGAATCCGAAAAGATGCCATTCAAGTTCTTGTACGCCGACTGAACCGGCCCTGAAAAGGTAGCGCAGAAGAACATCGATCACCGTAATGATGACCATGAAGAAGGTACAATAGGAGGTAGCTCGGCCTACCCGCTCATTAAGAGCGTCGATAAAAATGGAAAATTTCCCTAGGCAAGTCATCGAACTTTCCGCATCGATAAGAGTCCTAGATTAACGATTCAATGAAACAGGAGCATATCAAAAATATGTAAAACACATTATTTCCAAAACAAGTATTTGCTGAGCATGAGTTGACCGTCGTAATCCTAGGGGGCTCGTTAAACCCCAAAATCCTTTATTTTTGGCTCATCCAGCCCCAGGGCGTGGGCCATCTCATGAAGAAGCAGGTTTCCCATATATACCCGGTAGGCGCTTCTATCTCCGCCACAATGCATTTTCATTGGCGCGGCATAAATTTCTATTGCCCCCATCGCGGGAATCCATACGGCCAGCGGAATGCTCCCAACGTCTTTCACCACGCCGGGTGCGGGCAAGGCCATCAGATGAACCGGGATGCCTCTTTGCTCTATCTCCTGCGCCATTTCGGGATGGATGTCCTCGCGAATAACGGTGTCGAGGATTTCTTCCATCTCGAGGATTTCATCCTCAAAAACATCGGGGAAATATTGGTCCATATATGCGCCATATTCCGCCTCATCGTCGGGCAGATCGAAGTCTCTCTCATCGGGGGTCAGAACCATTTCCCGGTAGTCGCGCATCCGGGTTTGACTGCTGATGTATGCGTAGATAATCGCCCCGACCGCAATGAACGATAAAAACCACAGAAGCCCTACGATGGGCTCGATGATTGGTTTCCACCACCACCAGTTGAGAAAATTCCAATCGCCCAGGAATCTTAAGTACACGCTCTCTCCCCTGCCTCCATTGAGTTAGGCGCAGTCTAACAGGGAAGCTTGAACTCCCCAGGAGGTGCATTCTAACAAAGCTGACCGTTTGATTGTAAGTAATTGTATTTTATTCAGATATCGATAGGAGCTGATATGGACTTTCGAATTTAACCCCGGCGGGAGGCCCGGGCGCATTACCCAGGGGCGGCCTCAAGCCGCTTGAGCGCAGGCCTGTTATTTTTGAATTGCCATGCAACGCCCCACTCGGCGGCGATGCCTAAGTGGGTAGAGAAATCAGACCCCCCCGCCCAGTTCTGTGAATATCCAGGAATCTGAATTATCCATGTGAATATTTGAATCCCCGCCCCACCTCACGAAATAAAATGTGACCAAAAAGGAGAGAATCGCCAAACCTAGCAAGATAAAATCCCAGTACATAAAAGGCTCCTTCAATTGGCGGCATTAAAAGAGCTGCTGTCAACTTATCCCCTCGTACAAACTAGAACCAAAGTTTGGCGGCAAAATTCTCTCCCGCCTCCGCGTCAAAATGACAAAAAGGTCGGATCCTGCTGATTTTGGCGCGTTTATAAAAGTAAATTATCTGGAATGTTGGGGGAGAAAAGGGCACATATGACCGCAGCGCCCGGTAGGCGCATTATTGAGCGCGATGCGGTTCACACGCCTCCCCCGCCCAGATCGGTAAATCTCCACGAATCTGAACTGTCTACGTGGGTGTTCGAATCCCCGCCCCACTTGACGAAATAAAACGCCACGGAAAACGAAACGACAACCAACCCGAGTAACGCAAAATCCAGGTACATTTCAAACACTCCCATTTAGCGGCAACCAGGAGGGCAATCGTCAATTCGTGCCCTCATGACATATCAGACGAAATGGAAGCGCAGAAAGTTCTCCTTTCTCCCGCGCCAATATGACAAAAAGGCCGGCCCGTGCCGGAGCGTATATTCAAGAGCCGAAAACTTGAGGTGAGATATTGCGGGTTTTGAAAATGCCAACTGTGGTACGGCGGGGGGGGGGCGGCAGGGGTATTTATATTTACGTGGCGGCGACTTCCCGGGGTATGTCCGGAAATAGCCGCTCATGCGTTTCCTCGACCAGATGCTTGCCGACGGCGAACTGCATGGTGGCGGGCATTTCTTTTTTCGCCAGCCGGAGCATGGACGCCGAAATTTCGCGGACGTCCCACTGCGCATGCGGGTCCTCCCGCAGGCGCGAGATGTGATAAAGCTCCCGGGCGTTCGCGGTGAAAAGCACCCGTCGCCGGTGGGCGTTTGTGAGAACATAGGGCGCGGCCAGCGGCGCCCGCTCCGCGATTTTGTTAAAAGCGGCGTTCGTTTCTTCAACGACACCCATGAAATCCCCCTCGGCGCCGGCGGCGGTAATGGCCAAGGGCGTCGTTACGCCCAGCGCGGGGTCGTAGGGTTGGGTGTTCATCGTGGCCATGCGGTGCCGCTTGAGTTGGCCGAAGCAGGCCGCCGACAAGGTAATCTCGAAAACGCACCGGACGTTCTCAAATTCTCTGAGCACCGAGTCGTGCCCTTTCATGTGGCGGAAAGTCTCGGCGATGAACCTGGTCCGCTCCTCCTCGCCCATCGCGCGCGCCGCCGAGCGGCACTCTTCAATCGTGCGCGAGGAGGCCGAGTGAAGCAGCGCAGTTGCGAGGAGAATATCTGCCTCCGGTGTCGCGTCTACCAGGGATACATCTCTTTCTGTATGTGCTGGCGGCGAGGGCGAAAGGTGGCCCAGCTCGGCAAACACTTCCTCTGCAGAGCTGTCGAGCGCCTGTCTTGTCTTGACGTTGTATTCGCTCGCATCGGTGTATTTCACGAGCGAGGGCGCCACGTCCTTGATGGCCGCGAAAAGTTTTTCTCCGTATTCGCGAACCTCAGCGACGGGATTTGAGGCGCAGCGAGAAATCACGTGCTCAAGGTTTCGGGCGCTGATGGTCATGCCCATCTGGGCCTCGGTCGCAAGGGAGACGATGTAGCGCGCGTCCTCTTTTGCCCATCCCTCAAGGGTGCCGTGGTTTTTCTTCGATACAGCGAGCTCTGCGTTCTGCTCGAAAACCCAGGGCCGAAGTTTTTCAAAGAGGCGATGATAACAAGCATTTTGCGATTTGATAGTGGATGTAAACAGGTTCTCAAGCCCACTCTTTTTGATTTCCTCGGGAACGACGAAGTCATCTTCAAGCAGGATGTAGCGCTGGCTTTTTTCGGTGAAGGCGAGCAGGCGAAATTTTTGAATCTCCTCGACGGCGTATCGGCTCACCCCGATAACATCGATGTTGAAAGCGGCATGCTCGGCGACAGAGCTGTGCCCGAATCCGAATATAATTCTGTCGTTGCTCTTGCGGGCTTTTTCCACTTCGGTCCGGGCTATGGCTCGAAGCTCATCTACAGGCCGGGCATCGCGGCTGATTCGCGCATAGGCGGCGCTTATCGTCTCGGGGGTTAAATTGTCCTGGGCGAGCAGCTCTGCCGCTTGCTTTCCCAGCGCGCTGGCTTTTTTCTCAAGCGCCTCTTTGCTTAATTTACAGAGCCCCTCACGTGTCCATTCTTTTGCAACGGGCTCAAGAAAATTATTTCTAAATTCTCGGAGGACTTCGACATCGACATTATGACCGGCAAGAACAATCCGCATGGAATAAAAAAACCTTCGAAGGCGGCAACGGTGAAACTGGGTGGGGGCGTGTATTCGGAAGATAACCGATAAGCCATTATGCGGCCTAGGCGAGGATGACTCAAGATCTATATTGCGAAAATCAGAAAGTTCGCTCTATGCGGCAGAATTAAATATCATAAAATGTTGTTATTAAACCAAATGCCAGGAAGGGAAGCTGGGCGGCCATTTGTCTTTTAGGGGGGGGCTTTCCTGTTGAATCGGCTCTTTTTGGTTGCGAATTTTAGGGGCGTTTGGGAAGATAGCACCCGTTTTTCCTTGGTACACGGAATGCGTTGTTTTCGATAGTTTTTTCTGATCATAGGGTGGATATGCCCCTAAAGGATGGGTGATTTCTTGAATTTTCGAAAGTTTAGGTTCCTGGTGGTACTGACGTCACTTGTCTCTTTATTTGCGGTGGATGCTCTGGCTGCCCCCGGCGGGAGGGGCAGAAAAAGACGCCCCCCGGTCGTTTCCGTTAAAAAGGTGATTGAACGAGGTGTCCGTAGCCAGCTCACTGTGGTCGGTACCGTCGATCCCTACCGGAAATCAAGGGTGAGCAGCGAGATAGAGGGGCGCGTCAAATCTGTTCCCCTTCGCGAGGGTGATCCCGTTGTGGCCGGAAAGACCGTAATTGCGGCGCTCGAGAGATCAGATCTTGAAATCGACCTTCGAATTGAAAAGGCAGAGCTGGCCAAGGCCCGGCAGGATTATCTGCGGCTGAAAAGTGGAAGCAGGCCCGAGGAGATACAGGTCTACCGCTCGCGGCTCAAGGAGCGCAAAGCCGAACTCGACCGGGACGAGCTTGGGTTTAAGCGGGTCGAGGACCTTTACCGTAAAAAGATCCTGGATAAAGCGAGCTACGACCAGGCGGTGGCGAAACTTCAGGTAAGCAAAAGTAAGTACATTGAAGAGCAGAGTAATCTGCGTATTTCCGAAATTGGGCCCCGCAAAGAGGAGGTCGCCAGGGCGAATGCCGAGGTGGCGCGCATGCGGGCAAAGGTCGCGTTCATTCAGGATAAATTACGAAAAGCCGTAATCCGCTCGCCACTTTCCGGGTTCCTGACCGAAAAATTAGTAGAGGTGGGGCAATGGGTGGCTAAAGGCGGGCAGGTTGGCGAGGTGGTGGAAACGAGGAAGCTACTTGTCCGCGCCCCTGTGTCCGAGCGCCAGATATCCTATGTGATTGTCGGAGATTCGGCACGGGTGAAGCTCGATGCGATTCCCGGGCGTGTGTTTACGGGGTTAATTGCTCGAATCATCCCCAAGGGAGACACAAAAAGCCGAACTTTTCCGGTGGAAGTCGAACTCGACAATACGAAAAATTATGAGATCAAGACCGGTATGTTCGCCCGGATAATTCTTGAGTATGGCGACTCAAAGCAGGCCGTTCTGGTGCCGAAGGATGCTCTTTTGATACGCCCGAGGGGTGTGTCGATTTTTATTTTTGAAAAAGGAAAAGTCCGGGAAGTTTCATTTTTGCCGGGCCGCAATGTCGATTCTCTCGTCGAGGTTCCTGGCGGGTTGGTCAAGCCCGGGATGAAGGTGGTGGTTCAGGGAAATGAAAAGCTCCGCAACGGAATGGCTGTCAGCCTAAGAGGAAAAGGAGGACGCCGAGGTGGCAGGCCCGGTGCGGGTAAGCCCGGCTCGGGTAAACCTGCTGCTGGCGGCAAGAAAAAAGGCAGCCAAGGATGAACGGGGTTTTTCACGCGGGAGCTGGCGTAATGGTAGGTGCCCTGGCGTTGGGCGGGGATGCGACGGGGGCAGAGCTTGTGCTCTGCGCCGTGGCGGGCACTTCACCTGATTGGGACGCCGCTCTTCTGGTTGCGGGCAGGCCTTGTTATCAAAATTATCATCGCTCCCTCACCCACGGTTATGCCGGGTTGTTAATTAGTGCAACCATCGCGGGTGGGTTTCTTTTTCTGTTGGGTTGGAATTTTTGGCATGCGGCCTGGCTATGGCTGCTCGCCGCGCTGGGCCATACGGTGAGCGATCTTTTTAATCGCTCAGGGGTTGCCCTGACCTCCCCGTTTGGTTGGGAGCGCACCCGGTTTCCGGCAGTTTCATGGGCTGATGGCCCTCTGACGTTGGGTGTGATTGTGGTGGCCGTCTGGGTATCTCTTGTGCCGGAAGCAGGGCGGTTGGTGTCTCTTGTAGCACTGGCCGGATATGTTGCTTATATCGCTTGGCGGCGGCGCGACCCCAAGCTCTCTGACCCAGTAAGCCGCTGGTGGTTTGATATGGTTCATGGCAGGGCCCGCAACTCTGTGCCGGGCGATGCGTCTCTTCTCCGGAAGTCGTCGGAAAATCAAGGAGTGAACGGATGAACATTCCGGGTTGGTGCGTGAAGTATCCCGTGACGACGATGGTCGGCGTCATTCTTGCGGTAATGTTCGGCGCGATTAGTTTGTTGCGTATTCCGGTACAGATGAAGCCCACAATTGACCGGCCCGTAATTACCGTTGAGACCAGATACGATGGTGCCGCTCCGCTTGAGGTTGAAGAAGAGGTTTCAGAGCCAGTCGAGCAAAAGCTTACCTCGGTTGAGGGATTGACCGAGATGACCTCTCGCAGTGAGGAGGGCCGCTCCCGGGTCATTCTTGAGTTTGATTGGGGAACAGATAAGGATATCGCCCGCCTCGATGTTTCCGAAAAAATGGGGTTGGTGCGCAACCTGCCGGACGACGCCGACCGCTCGACCATCCGCGCAGTGAACTCCGATGCAGAGGATTCCATCGCCTGGATAGTTGTGGATACGAAACGTCCCATCAACGAGGTTCGTGTCGTCGGAGACGATGTGATTCGCCCGAAACTTGAGCGCGTGCCGGGCGTCGGGGCGGTGTTCATGTTCGGCGGCGAGGACCGCGAGGTTCGCATCACCCTGGACTACGAGGCCATGAACGCGCGGGGCATCACGGTGAAGACGCTGCGCGAGGTGCTGATTAGGGAAAACCAGAACACCAAGGGTGGAAAAATCGACGAGGGCAAGCGCCGTTATGTCGTCCGGACGGTGGGGAATTTCACCCAGCTGGAGCAGTTGCTCAACACTATTGTCGCCCGTCAGCCGGGCGGCGCGGTTTATCTCCGCGATATCGCCAAGGTCGAATTCGATTATGAAGACGTGACCCGGCGCGTGCGCGTTTCGGCCAAGCCCACCATCGCCTTCAGCATCCGGCGCCGCACGGGCGCCAACACGCTGGAGGTCATGACGAAGCTGAAAGAAACAATCAAGGAGATTAACCGGAGCTACCAGGGACGGGACATTAAGCTTCGCCAAGTCTATGACGAGACGGATTACATTCTTCAATCCCGCGGTCTCGTCGTCAATAATATTTTCATCGGCGGGGCGCTGGCCATCGGTGTGCTGCTTCTTTTCCTCGGGAGCATGTCGAGCGTGGTGGTGGTCGCGGTGGCGATACCTGTTGCTGTGATATCGACTTTTATTTTTATTTTTATGCTGGGCCGATCGATCAACATCATCTCGCTGGCCGGGCTCGCCTTCGCGGTCGGCATGGTGGTGGACAACTCCATTGTTGTTTTGGAGAACATCTTCCGCCACCGGGAGATGGGCAAGGACCGCTGGCAGGCGGCGGTGGACGGCGGTGTCGAGGTGTGGGGCGCGGTGCTGGCCTCAACGCTCACGACGCTGGCGGTATTTTTGCCCGTCATATTCGTGGAGGACGAATCGGGCCAGCTCTTCCGGGATATTGCCATCGCCATCAGTGTGGCGGTGGGGCTGTCCCTGATCGTGTCGGTAACGGTGGTGCCGATGTTGAGCTCGCGCATGCTTCGCCGCACCGATACGGAGTCTCCGTTGTCGCGTCTTATTTCTCTGACGGGTGTGTATGCCCTGGGGAGTTGGTTCAGGGAATGGTTTGTGCGGCTGATCGAAACCTTGATGCGCGGGGTGGTGTTCCGCGTTCTCATCGCCGTTTCGATTACGGTGACTTCGGTGTTTCTGGCTTGGTATTTTTTCCCGCCGATTGACTACCTGCCGAAGGGAAACCGGAACCTGATGTTCGTCTTCCTGAGGACGCCCCCGGGGCTCAACATCGATCAGATGGACAAAATCATGAGCGAGCTTGAGGGTCGCCTTACTCGCGTCAAGGAGCTTGATCGCTTCTTCGCCGTGGTGCGCCCGACGAACCCTTTGATGGGCCTTCTCGCCAAGGCGGAGTACTCGGACAAAGATTCCATGAGGAAGCTCACCAAAAAATTATTCGGGTTGGTGCAGGGAATCCCCGGCATCCGTGCTTTTGTTACGCAGGTATCCCTTTTCCGGCGACGGGGCTCGGGCTTCATCGGAGGAATCAACCTGAACGTGGATGTCACGGGCGACAGCCTTGAGGAGATACAGCGAATCGCCGGTGAGGTAGCCGAAAAGGCCCGCCGCCTTCCCGGTGTGCGATTTGCCAATAGTAGTTTTGACTTAGGGAATCCCGAGCTTCAGATTCACGTGGACCGCGAAAAAGCGGCAGACTTAGGACTCTCGGTCACAGAGTTGGGCGACATCGTCGAAACATTGGTGAACGGAACACGGGCTGGGCTTTTCCGCGATCAGGGCAAAGAGCTCGATATCGTGCTTAGGGGCTCCCAGACGAGGTTCACCCGAACACAGGAACTCTCACAGATCACCCTCTACACCCCCGACGGCAGGTCCGTTCAACTAAGCGAAATCGCCGAGATCAGACAAGCGCTGGGCCCGACGAAAATCGAACACATCGACCGCTATCGCTCTGTGACGCTCACGGTGAACCTTGCGGATGAGCTACCCCTTCAAATTGCTATTGAGCGCATGAGGCGTGAGGTTATCGATCCCATCCGGGCCAAGCTGCCGCTTGGCTATTCTGTCGAGGTGGGCGGCCGGGCAAAAGACCTTGAGCGCACATGGAATGCGCTTAAATGGTCTTTCCTCCTCGCCCTCGTTATTACTTATCTGCTCATGGCCGCGCTTTTTGAGGCCTGGAGCTATCCCCTCATAATCATGTTCTCGGTCCCGCTCGCCTCAACGGGTGGTGTTCTTGCGGTCAGTTTAATGAACTACATCGAGCCCTCGATCAAGATGGACACGCTCGTCATGCTCGGGTTCATTATCCTCACCGGCATTGTCGTGAACAACGCCATTCTTTTGGTCCATCAGGCGCTCAACCATTTCCGCTCGGGGATGGAGATGCGCACGGCCATTCTTGAAAGCGTCCGAGATCGCATGCGCCCGATATTCATGACGATGACCACCACGGTTCTCGGCATGTTGCCGCTGGTTGTCTCCTCGGGCTCAGGAAGCGAGCTTTATCGCGGCCTGGGCGCGGCGGTGCTCGGCGGGCTGGCCACCTCCACCATCTTCACGCTGATTCTCATTCCCGTGATTTTTTCGTTGTGGGTAGATTTTCAGGAAAAGATCATGCCCGCAAGATTCAACACCGGCCTGCGGGGCGGGGAAAACGGACATTCTGGCGAGGCTTCCTGGGGCACCGGCGCCGCCAGTGGTGCATCGGTCGGGCAGACCTTCCCCGAGAACCGCCCGTAGAACTCGGCGAAGCCCTCTGATTTTCTCACATTCACTGATTCACCGGGATATTAAACCACCAGGACGTTATATGAGATCAGATAAATGCATGTCTTGGCGATGAATGCTTATACAAGCCGAAGGCTGCTGACGTCGGCGAAGCTCGGCCTGGCTACAATTCCATTCTCTGTAGTTCTTCGATTCGCTCACGGATACGGTCTTGAACCGGGCTCGTTTGCCATGGGCTTTGGGGCAGGGTTCGCGGTTGGTGTGGCCGAGCTCTTCTTGTTTAAGTCTTGGCTGAAGGACCTTCCTTTTCTTGTTCATTTGGCGGTAAAAGCACTTATTCTTGTTGGGGTCATGTACCTGACGTTTGCCGTTCTCAATCTCTTGGACGTATTTGTAGATGGGATCACCTGGCAGGCATATGGCCAGGCCATCTTCCAAGGCGAGACCCTCATTGGGATAGTTGAAGGGCTCGTTGTGATTACTTTTCTTCTCTTCTTCATTAATCTTGACCGGTTGCTTGGGCCTGGCCTGCTATTGGGGTACGTAACCGGACGCTACCACCGCCCCCGGCGGGAGTCCCGGATTTTCATGTTCCTGGACCTGAAGGGTTCCACTACGCTGGCAGACAAGATGGCAGCAGAACACTACTTCGGCTTCCTTCATCGTTACTTCGCGGAGATGTCCGAGCCGATTCTGGAAACCGATGCGGAGATATTCCAATACGTGGGCGACGAAGTCGTCTTGACCTGGAAGGTGGGGAACGGACTGGAGGAGGCGAACTGTATTCGGGTGTTCTTCCTCATTGAAGAACAAATCCACGCCCATCGGGATCATTTTCTTCAAACCTACGGAGTCGTGCCCGAGTTCAAGGCTGGCGTTCACACTGGAGAGGTTATCACGGCTCAAATCGGCGAGCTTAAGAGCGATATCGTCTACAACGGGGATGTGCTCAACACAACGGCGCGAATCCAGGCGCTCTGTAATCAGCTCGGTCAAAAACTGCTGGTATCGGCGGAACTCATAGAGCGTCTCTCTCTCGGACCGGAGTACACCGTTGTTGAGCTAGGGGATGTGTCGTTGCACGGAAAGGCTGAGGCGCTGAAGCTCTGCGCCGTGGATCGCACTGATATCTAAATACATTACAAAAAGAAAAGTAAGAGAATGTAGATCGTTGCCCCCGTGCTCATTCATTTGGGCGCGGGGGTTTTTGTTTTTTTGGGGAGAGATTTCAAAAATTCCCGGCAGGTGGGGGTTTAAATCTTGCCTTTGTTTTTGTTGAGGAACGCCTCGGCCGCCGCGTTCCACTCTTCATGGCTTCGACGGTAGCTGTAGTGGCCGCCCTCTTCTAGCACGACGAGTTCTGACCCCTCGATATATCCTTGTAGCTCTTGCGCAAAATAGGGCGGGGTGAGGGCGTCGTCCTTGGCGGCGATGATGAGCGAGGGTTTTTTGATTTCCGTTAGCTCATCTTTCCTGTCGTGGTTGAGTGTCATATCGATCCGGGCGACGAGCACCTCAACGGGCGCGATGGTCGCTTTTTGGCGCTCTTCGAGCTCCAAAAGGTTTTCGTACATGTTGTGAAACTGGGTCGCCCCGCAGGTCCACAGCGAGCTGAATTTAATATATTCCTCGGTGCCGTAGGCCTGGGCAATTTGCTTGCGCGAGGTCTGAAGGCGAGTCATGTAGGGGTCCGCCTTGGTCCAGGTGTTCGTGAAGATGCAACACTTGAGGCGATCCGGATAATCGAGCGCGAGATTTTGAAGGACGCAGCCCCCGGTGGAGGTTCCAGCAACGTGGGCTTTTTCTATTCCCAGCGTGTCGAGAAGCGCAATTGCATCCCTTGCGATGTAGTCTGTCGAGTAGGCGTTCTCAGGCTTATCGCTCTCGCCCGTGCCCCGGTGGTCGAAGGTGATGCACCGATAGTTTTTCGAAAAATGGGGGACCTGGAAATCCCAGGCGTTCAAGAGACCCATTAAGCCCGGGATGAGAAGAAACGGCTCTCCCTCGCCCGTGTCCGTGTAATTAAGGTGTATCTCTCCAGCCTTGATTCGGGGCATTCGTTTTATCTCCTGGCTATTTGGCGTCCATAATTTCGGCTATCTCGACACGGCGGCCCTCGGCGGCTGACTTTATGCCCGCCATGATCACCGCAAGCGATTCTGTGGCGCGCATGGGGCCTACCTCGGGCTCCCCGCCATTTCGAATACAACTCGCGAACTCTTCAAGCTCTTCCCTGATGGTGTCATTTTTCTCGAACGAGACTTTTTCGGGTTTTTTCTCTCCCCGCCGCAGGCAGCGAAGCCCCTCGAACAGATCGAAGTAGGCCGTCGATTCTTTTCCGTAGATGTTCATCAGATAATACTCGGACGCCGAGGCGTAGCTGGCCGAGAGTATCGACTGTGCGCCGTTTTCGTGCTCCATCAGGAGATTCGCCACATCGGGGTTGTCGCCCGGAAGAACAAGCTGCGCCGTTCGCGCGGAAACGGCTTTGACGGGGCCCATGAGAAATTCGAGAACATCCACATAGTGAATCCCGATCTGAAGCATGACGCCGCCCGGCATCCCTTCGGCTGTATAGCGCCAGGAAGAGAGGTCAAATTGCCCCTCCCGGTCGCGGCTGATGTTGGCCTCGGCCTGGACGAGTTTACCGAACCGGCCCTCGTTGATTTCTTTTTTAACCCACTGAAATTGATTTTCCCGGCGGCGCTGGTAGCCAATGGCGATCACGACGCCCGAGTCTTTTTGGATGCGGGCGATTTCTTTGCCGTCGGCAATCGAGTTGGCAATAGGTTTGTCGAGAAATATATGTTTGCCTGCCTCGGCGGCTTCCCGCGTTGTTTCGACGTGGACGTGGTTCGGTGTGGTGTTGATAACGCCTTCAATTGACGGGTCGGCCAGGATTTCCTCGTAGCTCGCCGCCTGCTTGCACCCGTACTTGTCGGCGAAGGCCGCTTTTTTGTCATTCGAGCGGGTAAAGCAGCTGACAATTTCAATTTCATTCGACTTTTGAATCGCGTCGGCCAAAACGTCAGACCACCACCCCATGCCGAGGGATGCAACGCGAACCGGGTTTGAACTCAATTTACTCTCTCCTTGATTATGAAGCGGCTGCGGCTTTTCGTTTTCGCCATTCCGATATGAACGGCCATGCAATCGATAGGACCGAAAGACACAGGAAAAATACACTGAAAGGCGAAGTGAAGAAAATCGTCACATCGCCCTTTGATGAGGTCAGGGAAACTCTTAAATGCTCCTCAAGCTGTTTGCCCAGCACAAGCGCAAGGAGCAGCGGCACAACCGGAATTTTGAGCCACTTCATCGAGAGCCCCAACAGGCCGAAAAAGAACATGACGTAGACATCGAAAAATGAATTACGAAGCGCATAGCTTCCGACAACACATAGGAGGGCTATCGTTGGCAGCAGTATAGATTTCGGTGTTTCGAGCACCTTGACCAGCAAGCGCAGGCTCGATAGGGCGATGATGAAAGTGAAGACGTTCGCCCAAAAGAACGAGAAGATTATGGTGTAGGCGAAATCGGCCTGCTCCATAAAAAGCAGGGGCCCCGGGGCGAGGCCGTGGACCAAGAGCGCACCGATGAGAATCGCTGTCACCGGATCGCCGGGGATACCAAGCGTCATCATCGGGATAAGCGCGCCTCCGGTTACCGCGTTGTTGGCCGCCTCGGGCGCGGCAACGCCCTCGATGGTGCCGCTGCCGAATGCGCTACCGTTCTCGCAAGATTTCTTGGCGTAGTCATAGCTGATAAATGCGGCGATGGGTCCACCCGCGCCGGGGAGAATGCCAATAAAGGTGCCTATGCAGGCCCCGATTGCAATTGGCAAGCGCATTAATTTCAGGTCAGCAAGGCTGGGCAGCACTCTGCCAAAACTTGATTCGGCATGAAACGAGGCCCCTCTTTTTACGATGTCGAGAAGATTGTCTGCGAGCTGCGGAATGGCAAAGAGCCCGATCATGGCGGTTAGAAAATGAATCCCCGAGAGCAAATCAGGGTCCCCGAATGTGAAACGGGGGTTTCCCATGATGGGGTCCAGCCCGATGGTAACAAGGATGAGCCCGATCAGACCCGAGAGAAGTCCCTTGACGATGGATTTGGCGGCGAAGCTGCATATGACGGTCAGCCCGAAAAAAACGAGGCCAAAAAGATCCGGTGCTCGAAACTGCAGCGCCAGCTCAGCGAGGCTCGGAGCGATGAAATAAAGGCAGATGAAGCTGAACAATCCACCAACGAAACTCGCGATTATGGCGGCGCCCAGGGCGCGCCCCGCCTCGCCCCGTCTTGCCATCGGGTGGCCGTCCATCGCAGTGGCCGAGGCCGAAGGGGTTCCCGGAATGTTCAGAAGAATTGCCGAGAAACTTCCGCCCATCATGCCGCCGGAATAAAGACCGAGTAGTAGGGAGATCGAGATGGCAGGGGGTAGCACGAAAGTCAACGGCAACACGATGATGATGCCAGCGCTGATTGTCATGCCGGGGATCATACCGACCGTGAGTCCAAGAAATGCACCGACAGCGGTTCCCAGAAGACTAGTTAACTGAATGGCCTGGAGGAAACCTTGATAGATATCAGCGTTCATAATTTAGTCCAACCACTCGCCCGGGGGAAGGATTATCATGAATCCTTCACGGAATAAAAAGAAAATGAAAACAGGTATCGCAATCGAAAAGACAATAATCCACAAAGGTCTTCTCTCTCCCGAGGCCAGCATCAGCCCGGCAAAAAAAGGAATCCCGCCTAATAAAAAGCCGAGGTATGGGAGCGCCACCAGGAAAAATAAAAACATGCCGAGCGCGGCTGCGGGAAAGAGCAGGTGTTCTTTTTTCTCGACAAGCTCTTTTAAGTCGGAGCTGATTTTTAGGCTATTAAAAAACCAGATAGCCGATATGGCAAACAAGCAGATTGTCAAAATCCAGGGCATGAATGGCGGGCCCGGCGTGTTTGGAAGCGTGCGCTCGGGGAGACCGGTAGTGAGGTATCCGTACAGCACCGCGAAGGCCATCATAAATATGGAGGCGCCGATATTTTTCGCGCGCATACTTTTCCCCGCCGACCGACTTCGCCATAAATAATTTATTCAAAATGTTTCAGCGAAGCTATTAATTGAAAAACAGGGCCACCCCGGACACTTGCCGGGGCGGCCCGATATGTCTTTGGTTTTCCTTGTTATTTTTTACGCTTGGACTGATAAAGCCCCAGTTTTCTCATCGAAGCCTCGACGACTTTGTTTTGGGCGGTCAGGTATTCCTTCATGCCGACCGGGCCCAGCGGGGCAACGGTGAAGCCTTTCTTCTTGGCGAATTTGGTGAATGCGTTTGAACGCGCTGCGCGCATCATGGCATCAGCGATCTTTGCCTTAATCAGGTGAGGCGTTCCTTTGGCGACAGCCAGGCCCCGGAAAAAATCGACGGGCGGATAGTTGTAGCCAAGATCTTTCATCGTCGGAACATTGGGAATCACAGAATTGCGTTTTGAGCCGGGGATGACGAGAATGCGAAATTTCCCAGCCTTGGCTAGCCGGATGGTTCCCGTCAGCGGGGCGTCCATCGCGTCTGATTCGCCGCTCAGCAGAGACGAGTTGCGACGCTTAATGCCCGTGGGAAGAATGATCGCCTTGCATCCCGCCTGGCCCAGAAGTGTAGCGGCCGAAACATGGGTGCTCGATCCGATGCTGGGAAGAGCTACTTTTAGCGTATTGGGATTTTTCTTGCAGTCTGTGACGAAGTCCTTGAATGTCTTCCATTTAGAGGATGCCTTCACCGTGAAGGGCAGAGGCTGAATCTCCACGCGGCCAATGTGGTCCAGAGCGTTCCACTTGAAGGGCACGTTCCCGATGTTGGTGGTCGTCAGGATCGAGGTGGATGTCCATGCAATGGTGTGTCCGTCGGGCTTTGAGTTCTTCACATAGGTGAAAGTTACCGCGCCACCCGCGCCAGGCTTGTTGATTGGTACGACAGGCACCCCGAGGATTTTGCTCATCTCCTTCGAGAGCAAGCGCCCTTCGATATCAGCGCCACCACCTGCGCCAAAGGGAATGATGAACTGAATTGCTTTTGTCGGATAGGCGGCCTGAGCCGGGTTCATGTGTCCCATGAGCGCGAACACGAAGAACACGCCTACGCCATACACAAATAATTTTTTCATGGAGAACCTCCTGTTAGGTTACATTTTCCGAATGTGCATTGGCACATTCAAGATCAAAAAAATATTTTGTCCGAAAAGCGGACCCCCTTGCTACACAAATTAGTCGGAATGAGAGCCGATTGATTCACGATCGGTAAGCGCATCGAAAATGTTTTGCACTCTCAGTTAGATTTTCCCCTTCAGCTCTTTGGCCATCTTGAGGGCGTTCACATATACGAGTGGTGCACGGAACCAGTTCCTGTACTCATCCATCCGAACAAGTTTGGCGGCTTTTACTGGTGTCCCAGTTTTTTTGAGTGCCCGCGCGGTGCGATCTCGCAGCCTTGTGAGGTAGATTTTAAATTCATCGAGGCATTTATTTCCCCTGGGTGGAATCGGGCCGTGCCCCGGAATAATTTGGCGCGCGGGAAACTTTTTTAGCCGGTCGAGCGTGTCTATCCAATTTAATATGTTTCCGATTCGAACCACCGGCTGGGTGCGATAGGTGAAGGCGTCACCTGCGAACAGCACCTTTTCCTCGGGCATCCAGATTACGGTGTCAGATTTCGTGTGGCAGTGTCCGATGGAGATCATCTGGAACGTACGGCCACCGTAGCGGATGGTTATCTCGTCATCGAAGGTGACTCTCGGAGTTTCGATTCCGATCTTGCCGTCAAAATGCTCTACCTTGAGAAGGCGGCCAGCCATCTGACTGACCCAGATGCCCGCGTTGAATTCCCGCTCCATCTCCCGGCGAACAATATCGGTTCCGAAGGATATGGTTCCTTGTTTATGAAAATAGGCGTTATCCGAGGTGTGATCGAAATTGTGGTGGGTATGGAGCATGAGTCCCGGTGACTTTCGGGTAATCTTTTTCAGCCCGGAGGTGAACTCTTTTCTGACCCGAATATCATTATCAATAATGACAGGTTTATCTTTGGTCAAGATGACGCCGAAATTCGTGTCGCCCCCTCCACCTCTTTTGTCGAGGGCTCTTCCGGCAAGTGTGGTTCCTTTGCCTCCGCTTAAATTGATTGCAGCAAAAATCCCAGGAGTCGTATTCACGAAACCATTCGTGCGAGCCGGGCCTGGAAGCGCTTTAACAAGGCGTGCCATGAATTTCATCTCCAAAGAAAAATAACTCTTTTGAATCAGTCAAACCGTTAATCAATCGAAGTGCCCGCACCTACAGCATCGATAGCCGACTGGGCGATTGCCTGGTCCTGCTCCCAATCACCGCCGCTGATGCCGATGCCGCCAACGCACTCGCCGCCATAAATAATCGGAAAGCCCCCTTCCATTGCCGTCCATCGTTCGGCTCCTGCGGCGAGTGAGAGCCCGACGGCATGGAGGGTGTCGAGATCTTGTGCCTGCGCGCCCTTTGTTGTCGTGGGACGTTTGTTGGAGGCAGAGCATACGGCTTTGGTCGTCGAGGAATGGATGGTGTGGAAGCGACCACCGTCCATACGCTCTAGGTTGAGCATATGGCCACCGGCGTCCACGATAGCAACTGTGACGGCGATGCCGTAGGACTCGGCCTTGCCAATAGCGGCCTCCATCATCATTCTCGCCCCCTTTGAGGAGAGGCGTGTTGTTTGTACGAACGGCATTGACGTTGTTCCTCCTGACTAACTTGTAATGGAACTCGGCAACGAGCCGTTTTTTGTCTCGCTGCCGGAAGAGTGATCATTTTGTATGTGTCTTGCGGCATTAGACTGAAAGGCTTGACGAATACGGCTGAAATTCGAGAGAAGCACCTGATAGGAAAGCCGACCATGGTCCGCTAGTTCTCGCTCGGCGGAGGCCGCATCCCTCGCTTTAATTGTCTCGAGAATTCGTTTGTGGCTTTTAAAGGAATCCTCCAGGCCTTCTCGATATACCATGGCCAAAAGGTGGTAGCGGCTAATTTGGCGGTAAATCTGATTTATCATTTCCGAGAGCTTTTCGTTGCCGCTCATCTCGTTGAGCAGATTGTGGAATTGAGAATTTAGATCGGGGTAGGTAGAGTAATCGTCAGAGCCAATGACAGCGCTCATTTTCTCGATGATTCCGTTCATTTTATCGATCTGATCGGGCCGTGCTCGCTCTGCGGCCAGACGGCCTGCCATGGAGAGCAGGTGGCTCCTTAGTGCGTCGAGGTCCTCGAGTTCTTTTTCATCAAAATCGGTGACACGGGCTCCCCTGTTTGCCTCTCGCGTAACAAGGCCTACGGATTCGAGTTTACTAAGGGCCTCGCGCACCGGCCCCCGGCTCATTTGTAGCGAACGGGCCACCTCGGCCTCGCTAACGCGCATACCCGGAGCGAGGCGAACATCGAGGATGCTCTTCTCTAAATATTGGTAGGCAAGCTCGGTCAGGTTAGCCTCTCGACGTATATCTTTCTGTGTGACGGACAAATGTTTTACCTCTTTGGGACTACCTGTTTTTCACTTGGATGGTATAGAGGTAATCTAAGGAAGGGGCGTGAAACTGTCAACAGTTTTCTTCGAAACTGTTGACAAAATATTGCCACCTGAAGCCCCGATGGGGGGAGCTTATGTTGAGGCTCCCCTGCTTGAAAGGCTATAGAGACAATTAGAGCGATTATTTGGTTGGATGGAGAGGAAAAATTAATGGCGCTTCGAGCATTTCTTGAAGATGTTGCGCGTGAGGCTGGCGGGGTGGCCCTTGGGTTTTTCGGCAAGGTCGAGACCGAGCACAAGGGGACAAGCATCGTCTCCGAGGCGGATCGTGCCGCCGAGCGGCTAATTCTCTCCCGTATCAAGGCGGAGTTTCCAGGAGAGTACATCCTGGCCGAGGAGAGCGGTGCGAGCGGTGACGATCCCATTGGAGATGACACCTGCTGGTGGGCAGTCGATCCTATCGATGGAACGCTCGCCTACCTGAGCAATCTCCCTTTTTGGGCGGTGTCGGTGGCTCGGATGCTCGGTGGGCGGGTTGTGGGCGGCGCGATCTATGTCCCCGCTCTAGGCGAAATGTACTCGGCGGTCTCGGGAGGGGCGGCACACAAAAACGGCGCACCGCTCGACTTGTTGTCTGGTGAGCCCCCCGGTGATCACACCCCGCTATTTGTCCCCTGCTCGGAAATCGAGGCGCTCGACATCCGGTTTCCGGGCAAGCGACTCTCTGTGGCGGCAATTGCCGTCCATTTACTCTATGCGGCGACGGGCTCGGCATATGGCGTAGTCTCCGAGCCCACACGTGCATATGACATTGCTGCTGCAGATCTAATTCTTGAGTGCGTGGGAGGGGCGGTTCGCTATCTGTCGGGAGAAAAAATCGATTATGCCATGATTGCGGACGGGCGTAGGTCGCCCGAGCCGGTCGTTGCTGCCGCATCCGGGCAGGTCGATTGGCTTCGCGGGCAGGTAAGCTGGTCAGGGGATTAGCAGTTCTGTGCCGAATTACATCCACATGCCGGCGCGCTGCATGAGTTGATCGAGCTCGAACGATACCTTGTCTGGCGCCTCGACGGTGGACATGTGGCCCACCCTTTCAATCAATTCGATCTTGCAGTCGGATAAACCTTCCTGAAGATTTCTCATTGCCAGAGAGGATACTAGTGCATCGCCCTCACCACCGATTACCACACAGGGTTGATTGATTTTATCGAGATAAGGCGTCATGTCCTCGCGTTGGCGCATGGCGTCGAGCAGCATCGCAATGCTGTTTGGCCTCTGGCCGGAGATGACTTCGTAGGTCTGCCCAACCTCATCTGGGTGCGCGGCGGCGTAGGTGGGCGAGAACAGCTGGGGCACAAACGCCTCGGCAAACGCTTTGGCGCCTTCGTCGATTACATACCGCATGGTTTTTACGCGTGCCTCGGCCCGCTCGGCGGTGTCGGCGCCAGCCTGGGTGCTCACGAAAGCTGCCGCGCGAACTTTCAGCGGGTGACGGATTAGCATTTGGGCAAGTATATAGCCACCCAGAGAAAAACCAGCTACAGCCGCAGCCGGGATATCAATAGCCTCAAGTAGCGCCGCAGCATCGTCCGCCATGTCGGCGACGGAGAATGGCTGAATGGGGTCCTCGGTTTTTCCCAGTCCGCGCAAATCGGGAACGATTAGGCGGTAGCTTCTCTGTAGTTCCTCCATCTGGGCTGACCACATGGAGTGATCGAGCGAAAAACCATGGAGCAAAAGAAGCGGCGGGCCGCTGCCGCAATCCTCATAGGCTATGTTGATGTTGTTGGCGCGGATGGACTTCATGGTCTCTTCCTTTTTGTCGGCTTCACAGTCCGGAACTTACGTAAGTTCGCTATTGGATGTTCGCCCCCGAGGAGGCAGGATCCCAGGAGGATATCATCTCTCCGAGAGCAAGTTCGATCTCCTCGCTAACCCATTCTTCGCTTTCTGAATATAAACGAGCTTCCAGTATTCTCCGAATTCTTTCAAGTCGGAAGCGAGCCCCTATTCGGCTGAGTGCCCAGACAGCATGTCCGCGAGCCAGCGGCTCGGTGTGTCGAAGCACCCGAGCCAGCGGGTAAAGAGAGGCTTCCGTGCCCGTGTTTCCAATGGCCACCGCCACATTTCGCAAAAAACCGCCGTATCTGGCGCGCATGACCGGGGTTCCTTTGAATCGCTCTCTGAACGCTTTTTCATCGAGCAAGATAAGCTCGTGCAGGTTCGGGGTGCTCATCCCTGCTCGGGGGGCAAAGCGAGGCTCCACCGCTTTGGGGGCGCCGTCGTTCCAGGGGCAAACCGCCTGGCAGATGTCACAACCAAAAATGTGGTTTCCCACTAACGGGCGAAGGTCTCTTGGCATGGGGCCGCGAAGCTCTATTGTGAGATAGGAGATGCATCGTCTCGAATCGACGACGTTCGGCGCGACAATTGCGCCGGTCGGGCAGTCGTCGATGCATTGGGAACATGTGCCACAATGCTCACGTGCCATTGGCGGATCAAATGGCAACGTTTGGTTCAACAATAATGTGCCGATGAAAAAATAACTGCCCAGCTCGCGACTCAGCAGCAAGGAATTTTTCCCAGCCCAGCCGAGGCCGCTGTTAACGGCCAGGTCTCGCTCTAGAATCGGGCCGGTGTCCACGTAGGATCTGCCTTCAAATAAAGGATCAATTTCTTTTAAGTCACGGAGCACGCGAATGAGACGTTTTTTTATGAACTTGTGGTAGTCACCGCCATGGGCGTAGCAGGCGATTTCTCCGGCGGGCTCACGATTGGAGTTGGTAGACTCAGCACAGGTTTCCTCAGGGCGGTAGCGCATGGCCACGACTAGGGCTGAGCGCGTTTCGGGCCATACGTTTCGCAGGTCCTCGCGGACCTCAGGCCTGCGGGCGAGGTAAGTCATTTCTCCGGCAAATCCCCTTGCGAGCCATTCTCGGTATCGTTCATGAGCCGCAGAAAGATCGGGGGACGCGATGGAAGCGAGATCAAACCCGTGGCGCCGGGCGAGTTCCTTGACGGCCATTGCCTTGCCGGCGGGCGAGGTGGTGTCCAGGAGCGCGCTAGTGGAATAAATTGGCAGGCTGCTCACGAGGCTGTCTTTCTGGCGATACACTGCAGCTGTGCGGCGACTGTAAGAGAATGGCCGCCTCCCGTGAAGTAGCGGCGCACCGCTTCCCAGCGGCCATCTTTTTTCCATCCCGGGATCGCCTCGCCGTTATGAAAATACTTCTCGATGGCTTCATGCTCGCTGCTGAACTCGACGATTCGTTTTTCGATGCGAAGAAACGATGGGATGAGATCGAAGCGTTTGAACATGGACTCGACATCGGACTCCGTTAATGCAAAGCGGCTTGTGAAGCCCGCCTCGCTCCACAGGGCGGCATGGAGCGCCACGCAAGCAAAAGTTCCCCCAATCGGGAGAGCCGCTGCCGCTCGCTCTACTATTTCTAGACCCATGCACAGATGAGCCGTGATGAGGTCTGGGTCTCGACCCGCGAGGATTTTGGCGTAATTTTCTTTTTCAACATTGAAATGATGGAACTCTGCGCCCGATAGATTGTCTTCATCGGCCCGATGTATGGCCCTGGTAATCGAAGACTCGTCTCGATCCGCGCCGATCGACCAGCCGCCGGGCGACCAGCGCTCCTTGAGGGCGAATGTCATCCTCCCCGAGCCGCAGCCCAGATCCAGGTGCCCTCCCCTGAGGGGAAGCGTCTCCATTGTGGCGGTGAGCCAGGTTTCTCCCATACCGGCGTGCATGCCGGGTCCCAGCCCGCTCTGGTAGGAGAGATTTTGAGTTTCGGTGGTCCACTCGCCGACAGCGATCGCCATGTTCATGACGCTCCATCTGTGATGGTGCAATGAAATAAAAAGCCCCACACTCGATGCCGAGGGCGCTTGAAGATTCATCATACATCGAATCGGCAAGAGAGACGAAGGTTTTGCTATAAGGCAGGAGCGGGATGAATGCTTTATCCCTCTTTTACAAGAGGCTTTTTATGTGTTTTTTTTAATGGTACCTAGTCATAGTCGTTAAAAATTAAAGCCGGTATTGTTGAGGCCCTTTTATGAATTATGTCATGAGGGTTTTTGGAGTGAAAAATTGAATGCGGATTATGTAGATAAAAGCTCTCTTATCAGACGCAAACGAATTTTCCTGTGGTTGTTCGCCGGGATGATTGTCCTGGCCGCCCTCGTGGCTTTTTTTTGGGAGGAGCTTGCCCAGGGGGTTGCCTACCTGGGGCAGCTTCAGGCGCAAAAGGATAGATTTCGTGACTGGATAAACTCCTTTGGTTTGTGGGGGCCGCTCGTATTTATGGGTGTTCAGATCGGGCAGGTCGTTTTCTCTCCGATACCCGGCGAGCTGACCGGTTTTCTGGGTGGTTATATCTACGGGGTGTGGGTCTCTACGTTATACAGCACGATTGGCCTCTCGGTCGGGAGCTACCTCGCATTTGCTATCGGAAGATGGTTGGGTAGGCCGTTTGTTGAAAAATTAATTTCCCGCACGGTGATCGAAAAATTCGATTTTCTGGTGACGAACAAGGGCGCGATATTTGCCTTTATCTTTTTTTCGATACCGGGATTTCCCAAAGATTATATGTGTTATCTGCTGGGTTTGAGTCCTCTGAGTATTCGCTCATTTCTCATTGTGGCGACATTGGGCCGGATACCGGGGACCATCGTCCTCGGCCTACAGGGAGCCAATCTCTACAACGAGCGCTATGGTCTGTTCTTCGCCATGCTGGTGGGTATTATCGTTGTCGGCGCCCTGACGGGCTACTACAAGGAGTCGATTCGAATTTGGCTGCGGGGAAAGGCAGATAAGTCGGCTTAAGGGCACCTAGGTCAGCTCCAGATACAGTAAAACCAATGGCGTTGACACGACGCTTATCAAAATTCCAGTGAATACTACCGAGGCCGCAAGGCCTCCTTCATTGCCGTAGCGCTCGGCGAATACGTAATTCAGGACGGCCGGTGGACTACACGAAAGAAGAAAAACTGCAGCCCGCATGGTGCCCTCAAGCGCCATGAAGTGGGTTATGAGCACGGCAGTGAAGAAACCGAGTCCGACGCGCAGGCCAGCCACCAGAAGGCTGAAACGGATATCAGTGAAATGAACCGAGCGAAGTCGGTAGCCCAGCGTGAACAGCTCGAGTGGATATAATCCCTTTCCCATTAGATTGGCGAAACTAAGAAAAAATTTGGGAATCGGGATGGCGGCCATCGTTACAATTAGGCCCAAGAAGGCGGCCCACAGCGCTGGCATGCGGAATGGCTCGGAGCTCATCGAGTTTCCACCATGGAAATAAATCCCAATAGTGAAGGTGATGAAAACGTTCGGAATCGAGAGCAGGACAACCTGGGCAAGCCCGGCCTCTCCATAGGCGAGAAGGGCCAGTGGATATGGTAGGGATACCGCGTTCATGAGAAGTATGCCTGGCACGAAGATGCGGTGCTTGATGCCCGCGAGCGTCGAGATGGCCCAGGCGATACTGCCCGGAATGATGTGTATGGCGACAGAGATGCCGATGGCTTGGAGAAGCTGGTTTGCGTCGATTGTCTGCCGGACGAGGGCATCGAACATGACCGCCGGCGCAAATAGAAACAAGACGAGTTCGGCGAGCACTTTCGGGTCCAGTTTTTTCCAAATCCCCCAACAAAAGCCTAGTGTTGTGATTGCAAGAACTGGAAAGACAATCTCAAGTATTCGTAAGACGTAAATCATCTTGATTTTCCGGATGAGAGTGCGGGACTGTGGGGGCTTGCCTATGCGGCTTGCCGGTGCGGGCGGAGTATATCCGTCTTTCTCAGGAGGGCACAAGGTTTGGCCCAAATATCACTTGGGAGTAATGTTGCGGCCCCGCCTCGCTCGCGATACGCTTGATTTTTAATTGTCATGCTTGTTTCGGATTAGCGGCTTGGACCGCGTGGATAGATTGTGCATAGGAGGATAAAAACATGCCTGAATTCGATCATATTGGTTATGCGGTCAAGAACGTAGATGGCAAAAAAGAGCTCATGGTAGATCTGATGGGATTTAAGTTTGCCGAGCGCAAGGAGTATGACCGGGGAGGGGTGGTGTCCCGGCTGGATTTTTACGAGACGCCTGGCGGCTTGATGGAGCTTGTGGAAGTGAACGACCCAGAGGCGCCGATCAATAAATTTATCGAATCAAGGGGCGAGGGGGTGCATCATATTTGCCTTCGCGTGGATGACCTTCGTGCGACAATGGCGGAGTGGGAGGCAAAGGGAGTGAAATTCATGGGTCCGGCGAAATATGGTTCGCGTAACGGCCTGATAGCATTTGCCGACCCATCGACAACGGGCGGCCTTCTCACAGAATTGATTCAGTATCTCAAAGAAGACGAAGAAATCCCAGATTGGGTGTAAAGATAGTGAGTGGGACCGGAAATGGTGCGTTTTCGGCTATGACGATCTATAGGCGCTCGGGCCGAGACTAACCACAATCCCCCTGTTATCGGGATGGCGCGAGCGTCTTTCTTCAGGCGAATTTCCACAATCAGGCAGCGGGTTCCGCTTTTCTAACGTTGGCTGCCTGGAGACCTTTGGGGCCCTGTGCAACCTCAAACTCGACTGCATCGCCTTCCTTGAGGGACTTAAAGCCTTCCTGTTGGATAGCGGTGTAGTGGACGAAGATATCTGTTTCGTCCTCTTGCGTGATAAACCCAAAACCCTTGGCGTCGTTAAACCACTTCACAGTTCCTTGAGACACTTCCGCCACTCTCCTTTCTAGGTGGCCCGAGCGGACCTATCTGATAAAACGATACATGTAACTTTAGATAGACCAATTATGGCAGCAGGCAGGCCACTGCCTATTTAGTCCTTCAATAAAATAAAACCACACGAATGTAAATACGCTAGATGAGAAGAGGGGAGCTGTCAAGGGAAAATTGGTAGAGGTTAAGCTATTATATTTCAGCTACTTAAACTGAAATCCCGTATCCCGTTAAAGCCTGGGCCCGACAATTTTATATATCGGCCCATGGTTTTTTTGTTGTGTAATTTGAGACAGTGGGAATTACTTTAATCTGCGATTGATGATTTCGTCGTGGCCATCAGGTTATGTCACCACGCCCCGGGGGCGTTCTCCGTTGAAGAATTTCTGAATATTGCCAAGAACGCCCGGTATGTCCGTTCCCCAAGCCCGGTAGGAGCCGCCTCCAGCGTGGGGAGAGAAGACGATATTTGAGAGGCCTCTAAGTTCGCTCGACTCAGGCAATGGCTCACGGCGGTAAACGTCTAGCCCGGCCATTCCAATTTGGCCTTCCCTGAGGGCGCCCGCGAGCTCATCTTCGTTGATGAGTCCTCCCCTGCCGATGTTGATGAGGGTGGCGGTGGATTTCATTTTGGACAATTGCTCTGTGCCAATGAATCCTTCCGTCTCGGGGGTGTGCGGGATGATTAACACGACAAAATCCGACTGGGCAAGAAGCTCATCCAGGGGGAGATAGGTGGCATCGAAAGCCTCTTCCACGTCCTTGGTGTGGCGCGTGCGCTGCGTGTAAAAAATATCCATGTTGAAAGCGCGGCAACGGGTGGCAACTTCCATACCGATGTCGCCCAGTCCGACGATTCCAACCGAGGCACCGAAAAGCTCTGTTATCCCCTCAATTTTAGTCCAGTTCGTGTTCATGTCCCACTGGCTCGTAACAATGGGCTCGATCCCGAGCTTGAGATACTCGGCGTCAGCTACTGCTCGGTGGCCGGGCATGGCTTTGCGCACGCAGCAGAGCATGAGCGTCAGAGCTTGTTCAGCCGCCGTGGCGTTGCGCATCAAGGGCATTGTTGCCACTGGGATACCCGCTTCGCGGGCGGCGTCAAGATCAATATTTTTCAAATTGAGGCCGTGTTTTTGGATGAATTTAATGGAGGGGGCGCTTTTGATCACGGATCCGGGAAGCGGGGCCTTATAGCAAAGGATGGCCTCGGCATTCTCGGCGGCGCTCTTTAAAGAATCTTCGTCGTCCTTCTCGGGATAGATTAGCTCGAAGGGCAGCCCTTTCGAATAATTTTTAATATGATCGGGATAGTGACCCGAGAAAGCATCAACGACCAGGAGGCGAATCAAATCAGACATAAAAATAGCTCCGTATAATTTCGTAATGATACAGGGTGCTGAATCTGTATGATATTTAGTTAGCTTGCTTCCAGTGTAAAAAGTGTATTTGCATTTTTCCCGGGGCAAGTCAAATCGTAGCCTGATGTATGATCGGGTCGGGACAATCGAGGAAGGATATACTAGTAGGTGTTTTACTTGGTAGAGCCGATGTTTATGAATATCCAAAAGAGCCCATGGAGGTTTGGTAGAGGGAGTATTTTTCAGGATGGTCGAAATGGTATTTAATCACGCGAAATCTGTGTATGTGGAGGTTTTTTCCGGTATTAATTACCTCTTTTTAGGGTATTTTGAGCCTTACTGATCGGTTGTAGATGATAGAAGAGACTAATTAGAAGCAAAAGATCAATAATATCAATTGGTTGCGCTTGTTTAACTTTTTTCTTCCGCTTGCCGTTGAGCGGTATAAGCCTTGCTTCTTAACTGGGAGGAGCATAGTTGCTATTGATTCCCGAATATCGGGGAGTTAAATAAGGGAGAAGAGGGGATGGGGTACACGAATCAACCACATAAATTTAAGAATCGGCACAATGGGTTTCACCTGATTTCGCGGTTAAGGGGTTTGCCGATACGGTCAATTTTGCTGGTGTCCCTTGTATTCCTCAGTGCTTGCTCGGGGATGCAAAAAGCTGCCTTCGATAAAAATAGACAAAGTCAAATTGAGCAAAATAGAAAAGTACGTTCGAATTTAAAGGTGGTGCTAAGAACTACTCCCAGGCATTTAATGGTCGAGCCGAGAGATGTACATGTCTGGCTCTGGGATAGACCGGGTGGGATGTTTAAAAGAGCAGTGCGAATTAAAAAACTCCCGTCTGGAACAGTGGGTCGGGTGTTGGAATATGAGCCCGAGGATTCCATTCATCTGATGTGGGCAGAAGAAGGATTTAGCAATAATATGCGTCAGCCCATCAGGTGGGTCAGGGTGGTTACATTTAGAGGCACTGGTTGGGTACGATCTGAATTCATCGATCCGCAGTAAATAATTATTTTTAAATTGACAACACCCTGCATGAGTTCCTACGATTACAGATAAGGGGGAAGTCGGGAATAAAAATATCTTTTTTATGTTGTTGATATGGAGATTGAATGCGTAATCGTAATTTTTTTCATGCCCTAGTTGTTTGTGTTGCCGCTGTGTTTTTCTCAGCGGCATTGTTGTCTCCCGCACGAGGTGCGGAGTCGCTTGAAAAGATTCAAAAAATTCGGACGGCTACGATGAAGTCCATCAGTAAAACATTGCGCGGCATTAGGGTATTCGTCAAAAATGGTCAATTAAAAGAGTTGGCGGAAGCTTCTGAGAAAGTGGCGAAACTTATTGACCGGATACCCGAATTGAGTCCCAAAGGGAGCGCTTTCGGAGAAAAGTCCCGAATAAAATCTGAAGTATGGGACGATTTTAACCGCTACAAAAAACTTACAGAAAAATCCTCGACCGCCGCCCGAGCGCTCGCGAAGGTTGCCGGAATCGGAGATGCGAAATCCTCGATGAGTGCGTTTCGCGTACTTGGAAAGAGTTGTGGTGCATGCCACAAACCCTTCAGAAAGAAAAAGAAAAGACGATGAAACAGCCAAATAAGAATATAAAGAAAATGTTTTTCTTGCCTGTATTACTCGGAGCGGCTCTTTTGGTATCAGGTTGCACGCAATCTCTGATCGGGGACAACCAAATTCCCGGTCGCGAAGGTTTGTTGATGACGCTGACCCAGTTCGAGACGGGAACGAATTGGCGCAACTGGAATACCTTACTCGAGGCTTTCTATCTTCCTGATCATGCGGAAGAGGTGAAAAAAAAATTTGGCAGCGATCTAAAAAAATGGTTTCGTTCAGACCAGGCGACCTCGGCGCTTACCTCTGGCGAGGTCGGCGATGTACGGAACTTGTGCATTCTTGCAATGCGTGAAAAACATCTCTCGCCACGCTTTGAACCACACTTTGTCGTTTACTACCGGGTGCAGGTGGAATCGTGTCATAAACAGAAGAATGGCCCTGTCGAGTTACTGGCAGAGGGGCAAATGGAATGGGGATTTGAAACGAAACAGAATCGCTGGGTTCATCTGCGCTCACTCGGGTAGAGTTGCTCAGGCCCCTAGTTTTTCCTTGAGCATTTCTTGTACGGCTTGGGGGTTGGCTTTGCCCTCGGTCACTTTCATGACTTGACCCACGAAAAATCCAATGAGCTTGGTTTTACCTCTTCGATAGCCATCCACTTCCTTCGGGTTGGCGGCGATAATTTCGTCTACCGTCGCTTCGATCGCTCCGCTGTCGGTTATCTGGCGAAGACCCTCCTCCTCGACGATGACGTCCGGGTCTTTTCCCGATTCAACCATGATATCGAACACCTGCTTAGCGATCTTTCCGCTGATGGTTCCATCGTCGATGAGGCAGACCATTGAGGCAAGTTGTGAGGGGGAGACGGGGCACTCGTCGATGTCGAGTTTCTTCTCATTCAGGACCCGAAGGATATCGCCCATCACCCAGTTGCTTACCGCTTTCGTCGCCCCGGCGCTCGCCTCCTTAACGGTATTCTCGAAATAGTCTGCCAGCGACCGCTCGGCGGTGAGGATTTCGGCGTCGTATAATGGCAGTTCGTATTCGCTCTGGAAGCGGTCGCGCTTGTCGTCAGGAAGCTCGGGAAGATCGGCCCGCACTTTGTCGGTCCATTCCTGGCCAACTTTGAGGGGCACCAGATCCGGATCCGGAAAATAGCGGTAGTCGTGCGCGTACTCCTTGGTTCGCATTTGGCGTGTCGTTCCCGTTGCGGCATCGAACAACCGGGTTTCCTGGATGATGGCCTCGCGTTCATCGTAGGCTATTCGCTGACGCTCCACTTCGTACTCAAGCGCCCGTCTCAGATTTCGGAACGAGTTCATGTTTTTGATCTCGACCTTTTCGCCAAATTCCTTTGAGCCGCGGGGGCGTATTGAAATATTTGCATCGCATCGAAGGCTTCCCTCCTGCATATTGCCGTCGCAGATATCTAGATAGCGAACGAGGGTGTGAATTTTCTTAAGATAAGTCTCCGCCTCCTCGGGGTTTCTAAGATCGGGCTCGCTGACAATCTCAAGAAGGGGCACACCCGCCCGGTTTAAATCTACATAGGAGTGGGAGGTGTCGTTCATCTCCTCGCCATGAATAAGTTTACCGGCATCCTCTTCCATGTGAATTCTTGTGATGCGGACAGTTTTCATTTCCCCATCTTTTGGAAATATCTTCACCTCGCCGCCCTCGCAGAGTGGTTCTTCGTACTGGCTGATTTGATAGCCCTTGGGTAGGTCCGGGTAAAAGTAGTGTTTACGGGCGAAGCGGCAGAGCGGGGTGATTTTGGCGCCTATGGCGATTCCGAGGCGAAGAGCGTACTCGACCACTTCTTTATTAAGCACAGGGAGAACGCCCGGAAGGCCGAGGTCCACCGTGCAGGTGTGATGGTTGGGTTTGCCGCCGAAGGCCGCGCTAGAGCCGCAGAAAATCTTGGTGTTCGTGTTCATCTGGGCATGAACTTCAAGCCCAATAATCGTTTCAAAATCCATCGACAGTGGTTTCCTTTAGGATGCTGTTAAATTCTGTTGAACGTGCTCGATTAAGATTTTAGTAAAGGATGTCGTTCCGTGAGGCCCACCTAAATCACCGGTAGTCTCTCCTTTTCCCATGCAATCAAATAACCCGTCTTGTAGGGCGTTTGCCGCTTTAGTGTCGCCGATATGCCGCAAAAGGAGCGAGAAGGCCAAGAGGATGGCTGTTGGATTCGCCTTGTCCTGGCCTGCGATGTCGGGCGCGGTGCCGTGGCTGGCGTCAAACATGCCCACGGAGACGCGATTTTTCTCATCAAAGGAGAGAGACACGGATGCACCCAAGCCAAGACTTCCAACGAGCCCGCTTGCAAGATCGGAGAGAAAGTCTCCATATTCGTTGAGAACGAGAACAACCTGGAACTGCTCTGGCTTCATCACGAGCTTTGCCAGCAGAGCATCAAAAAGCTCTCTGTTGTGCACGATCTGGCCAGAGAACTGAAACTCTCCCGCTACCTCATCGACGATATCTTCAAACAAGCCGTCTGTTACCCGCTGGATTGTGTACTTACTTGAGGAGGTGAGTGATTTGCGCTCGCGCATGGCGATAGAAAAGGCGTAGTGGGCAGCTTGCTCGCAGGTTTTTCTGTCCACGATTCGCAGGCTCGCTGCCGCGTAGTCGCCGATCATCTGGCCGGGATCATCATACGTGCCGCCCGTTGCAACGCGGACGATATCAAGATCGATTTTCCCCGAAAAATTAGTTTTTATCCCGGGAATGGTGGTCACCGGTCTGTGGATAACGGAGAATTTCAGAAGTTTCCTGAGGATGGCGTTAGGGCTTTCCTCGATGGTGGCGGTTGGGTATTTAAGGCCGATGCTGGTTTGCAGCATCGAATTTACCGCCTCATCGTAGAGTGTCCGGCCCCCCTTTTTTCGATTTTCGTACGAAAGGTCCACCGTTTCAAAATGGTATTCGCCAGGAAGCGCCCCTGCGACAGCATGCACGCTATCCCTAAGCTCATCGGCGATGCCGTCTCCCAAAAGCTCGGTGATGTTTCGCACGTCGTTCATGGCACTCCTCTATATTGTTCTAAAGTGGCGGCTGGGCGAGGTGATACTCGGTGGCATTTTCGAACGCCGCCGCAGCGCGAAAGATATCTTCCTCGCCGAAATGTTTCCCCACGAATTGGAGCCCTATTGGCAGTTTATCAGATGTAAATCCGCAAGGCTGACTGATACCGGGAAGGCCGGCCATGTTGCAGGGAATTGTTAGCACGTCAGAGAGATACATGCTGATCGGATCATTTATCCGCTCGCCGAAGCGAAAGGCTGGCGTCGGCGCCGTCGCCGACATGATGACATCGACTGTCTTGAACGCTTCTGCAAACTCTTGGCAGATCAGCGTGCGAACCTTCTGGGCCTTGGTGTAATAAGCGTCGTAGTAGCCTGATGAGAGGACATAGGTGCCTAGCATGATTCTAAGCTTGACCTCCTCGCCAAAGCCCTTCTCCCTGCTCTCTGCATACATGCCGTGGAGCGGGCCCCACTCCGAGGCGCCGCTCTCTTCCCTGAGCCCAAAGCGTACGCCATCATAGCGGGCCAGGTTACTGCTCGCCTCTGCCGGAGCGATGATGTAGTAGGTGAGAATTGCGTACTCGGTAGAGGGAAGCGAAATTTCATGGATCTCAGCCCCCTGCTCCTCCATGACCTTGATGGCGTGTCTTACCGATGCCTCGACCTCCGGGTCCATTCCGTCGATGAAATATTCTTTTGGTATCCCAACTCGAAGCCCCTTTGCGCCCCGCTTCAACCCTTCGGTGTAGTCGGGGACGGGGACATCGGCCGAAGTGGAGTCCAACGGATCGTGTCCGCTCACGGCGGTCAGCATCATCGCGCTATCGTGGACAGTATGTGAAAAGGGGCCGATCTGATCGAGCGAGCTTGCGAAAGCGATAAGCCCGTACCTCGATACGCGCCCATAGGTAGGTTTCATTCCCACCACACCGCAGCAGGCGGCGGGCTGGCGAATTGAGCCGCCTGTGTCCGATCCCAGTGACAGGGCGCAAGAGCGTGCCGAAACCGCCGCTGCCGATCCGCCGCTGCTCCCGCCAGGAGTAGTCTCCAGGTTCCAAGGATTCCGGCTTGGGCCAAAGGCGCTGTGCTCTGTCGATGAGCCCATCGCGAATTCGTCCATGTTGAGTTTGCCCAGAATAACGGCACCCGCCTCCTTGAGTTTGCGAACGGCGGTGGCGTCGTAGGGCGCGATGAAATTCTCCAAGAATTTCGAGCCGCATGTTGTGGGGGTGTCCTTCATGCAGAGAAGATCCTTGATGGCCACCGGCATTCCCAACAAGGGCCCGCCGCCTTCTCCTGCAAGTTGATTGTCGGCTTGCCTCGCCCCCTCGATGGCTTTGTCTCTTAAAATGGTGAGGTAGGCGTGTACCCGCTCATCGGTTTCCTCGATTCTATCGAGATAGGCCCGGGTCGCTTCCTCAGACGAGATTTCCCTTGTCTTGAGTTTGCCGGAGAGCTCCCGGGCAGTTAATGAGATGATGTCGCTCATGCATTCTCCGTGTTGCCGGTATAGGCAGTTTAGTTAATTCTCATCGCCAAAAGAAATTCCGACGGAGCGTGCCACTCCGATGAAATCGCTGTCGAGTGAAACCAAGCGTTGACCTTGGGCGGCGTCGGCCATGGGAACCAGGGTTATCGATCCGTTTTGCAGGGCGACGAGATGACCGAACCGCCCTTCTATGGCGGTCAAGGCCGCGTGTACGCCAAAGCGTGTGGATAGGTTCCGGTCGTAGGTCGAGGGGGTCCCGCCCCGCTGGATATGTCCGAGCACCGTAACACGCGTTTCGTATCCAGTTTTCTCTTCAAGAAGGTGTCCCACGATGTTTCCGATTCCTCCAAGCCGCTGCGGATGAGTCGGATCGTCCGCCATTCTCTGAATCACGACCTCGCCGTCCTTGAGATGGGCGCCCTCGGCCACGACAATGATACTAAAATTCTTGCCCGAGGAGCGATCAATGCGGATGTCGTTGGCGATGGCTTCTATTGTAAAAGGGATTTCGGGAAGAAGAATGACGTCGGCCCCACCCGCCAGGCCCGAGAACAGGGCTATCCATCCGGCGTTTCGGCCCATCACCTCGACGACCATCAAGCGTCCGTGGCTCTCCGCCGTCGTGCGCAGACGGTCGATGGCCTCGGTGGCGGTTCCTACCGCGGTGTCGAATCCAAAAGTAACGTCTGTGGCGAGAAGGTCATTGTCGATAGTTTTGGGCACGCAAATCGCCGGAAGCCCTTTCTGGGTGAGCCGATGCGTTATTTGCAGCGTTCCGTCTCCACCAATGGCGATGAGGCCGTCAAGGCCAGCATTATGAAAGTTGCTGATTACCGTGTCGGAAACATCGACTGGGCGGCGCTCGCCGTCGATGGTCATCATGAACTCAAAAGGATTATCGCGGTTCGAGCTTCCTAGGATCGTGCCGCCATACTGAAGTAGGTGGTCAACTTTTGAAGAGTCAAGATCGATGAATTGATTGTGGACTAATCCACTGTATGCGTTGCGGATTCCTTGAATGCGAACACCAGCCCGCTCGGCGGTGAGAACGACAGCCCGAATAACAGCGTTCAAGCCTGGACAGTCACCGCCTCCGGTCAAAATTCCAAGAGAGCGAATTTTGCTCGCCTCTTTTTTTTCGCTAACCATTGGTGTGACCTCCGGCGTAGATGTCCGGTTTTACAGGGCGAGGCACAAAGCATATGCCGACGAATTTTTTAGTGCTACGGCAACCTCAATATAAAACAAGCATAGCCCAGCGATTCTTTGCCGCCTGCGGCATGAAATATTTCAAGTTCATTTTGCCACTTATCGAGTATTGATTTCGCCTCGGCGGAGCCTATGTGTTCATGACGATTTTCTAAAATAGCCATAGCCTGAGGGGCGTAAAAATCCTCCCATGACTTATCCTCCTCAAGTTCTGCCGATTCGACCCAGAATCCGGCCCCGGATAGCTCCTTGATCCGCTCATCGAGGCCCGAAATTCGGCTAGGCGAAAAACCGTTAACCCATTCCTTGACGGCGGGGTTGGCAGAGTCGGAATCGCCAGACTTCCAAACCATTTCCGAGATCGCAATCCATCCCCCGTCCCGTACTACGCGGGATAATTCGAGAAGTATTTTTGCGGTATTAAAAGGACGAACATGGCCAAGAGATAAGGCGAGGTCAAAGAAAAAATCGTCGAACGGCAATTCTTCGGGGCCAGAGTCGATAATGTTCACAAAGTGATCGAGATCTTCGAATATGGCTCGCCGCCGCGCCTCCTCGGCGAATTCGGCCTGGGATTCGATGCCGGTGACGGCGCATTTGAATTTTTCCGCCAGCGTCAACGCCGCCCCGCCTTTTCCGCAATCGATGTCGAGTACGGTGGATGAGTCGGTGATACCGCAAACCTTCCCGATATGTTCAAGGGTGCCGGAGGTGATAGGAGACAGGAATAGATTATGTTTATAGCGCTCGAACGTGTCGAGGATCATCCAGGCGTTATTCCCGTAGGGTTAAGGAATGGAAATGCCAAGCATATCCAACATGATGAGTACAGAGGCGATTCCTAAAAGGGCAGCGATAACACCAGCCGTTGCTCCGAACAGTACGCCGTAGATGTTGAATTTTTTAGATATCTTGCTGAATGCGCTCATCCTAAGTCTTCCTTAACTGAGTGAGATTGTTTAACTGCCTTTTGTCGTTTTCTTTCTCTTGGTGGGTTGCGATTTTCCAATCTGCATGAATATTTTCCCGTCCTTAAAGACGCTGACGGTGCCTGTAGATTCACTAATAACGAAAGAGGTTGCCTCGCTTACCTCGGAGATGCCAGCGGCGGCCATGTGGCGTGTGCCGAGCCCTGCCGGAAGTTCGATATCCCCGGCAGCGTTCAGGTGGCGGCCCGCAGCCTCAATAATACCATCTCCCCTGATGACGAAAGCGCCGTCTATTGCACTGAACTCCTTAACCGTTTCCCTGAGGGCGGGATCTAGAATGTTCCGCTGCTCCTCAGGATAGCCATGAAATGGATTAATGACCATCTGGCGCGAATATTGAAGAACGATATCATGATCTCCGAGAACGAAGAGCGCCCCCCTGGATTTCCCCTCGCGCCCCTCTGAGGCCAATTCGAGCGAGAGCGACAGGAGGGCTGAAAATACTTTCGGGTCCACCCCGTTCAATTCGCTCTTGGTCTCGGAGGTGAGCATCATCTCTTTTTCCTGATCCAGCTGGAAAACAATAAGAGTGTCAATCCGCTGGTTTTCCGAAAGGCCGGAGAGGCAGACAATGGTGTCTTTTTTCGAAATCGCGCCTTCGCTGAGCGCGATGACCACACCCATCTTAATAGCGTCGATTCGATTCAGCGACAGGGCCGGAAGTCGGAATACTCGGTAATCCTTGTCCTCTAGCTCCTCGAATAATTCGGGCGAGCATGTGGTGACAAAACGCTCGATGTTGTCCGGGAGCTGAGAGAGGGCCTCCAGATCTTTCATGGCGTCGGCGTGCACAAATACCGCATTTGCACCAAGCTGGCCGCAGATAACGGATGCCGCTTCAATAAGGCTTTCGCTTGTACCCGTGGCTTTCGCCATTTTCCCTCCGGTTTAACTTAGGCCTTCAACGACAACATAGCGCGTGGCCCCTCGGCGCTCAATCAAGAATAAATTTCCCGCCTTATTGCTGCGTTTAATTGCGGCGGAAAGATCTCCAACTTTTTTGATAGTTTTTTTGTTTGCCTCGATGATGATGTCGCGGCGCTTGATACCAGCCTTGTCTGCCGGGCTGCCTTGTTTCACGCTGACGATGAGAACGCCATACTTGGTTTCCGCGCCTATTTGGCGGGCGATTTCAGGTGTAAGGTTTTGTCCCTCGATCCCTAGTTTTTTGCCCATCGAGGTATTTCCCGAGGCGCTGGCCACCTGTTCTGGGCCGGGCATTTTTCCGGAAATAATGGTGATATTCATGGATTTGCCGTTGCGGAATATGATCAACTTTACTTTGCGGCCCGGTGCGATGCGGGCGGCCATGCGGGATAGGGCACGAGGGCTTTCCACCGCCTTGCCGTCCAAAGACAAAACAACGTCGCCTCGCTTAACACCAGCCTTGGCCGAGGGTCCATCGGTCACCAGGCTGCTCACCAGTGCCCCTTTTGTGTTTTTCAGCCCCAGCGCCTTGGCGAGAGCATCGTCAACAGGTTGAATCGAGACACCCAGGAATCCGCGTACGACAGTGCCCTTTCGAAGCTGGGGCATCAGATCTTTAGCTTGGTTGATCGGGATGGCGAAGCCAATGCCGATGTTGCCGCCACCTCGGCTGAAGATGGCAGTGTTAATGCCGACGACCTCTCCGGAGAGGTTGAACAGGGGGCCGCCGCTGTTGCCCGGGTTGATCGAGGCATCGGTTTGGATGAAGTTATCGTAGGGCCCGGCACCGATGACCCTGCCCTTGGCGCTGACGATCCCCGCCGTAACGGTATGAGCGAGCCCGAAGGGGTTGCCGATCGCAACTACCCAGTCGCCAACACGAAGCTTGTCGCTGTTGCCTAGTTTGACGGCGGGAAGTTTTTCGCCCTCTTTTTTCTCAATACGCAAAAGGGCGATATCGGTTCTGGGGTCCCGACCGACGACAGTTGCTTTGCGTCGCTTTTTGTCCTGGGTCATTACCGTGATTTGAGTTGCTTTTTCGATGACATGGTTGTTCGTCAGGACGAGCCCCTGCTCGGAATCAACAATGAGCCCGGAGCCGAGGCTGGTATTTTTCTGTTTGGGCGCTGGTCTGCCCTGAAAGCCGGGAGGTGCCTGCTGGCCCTCGAAAAAGCGCCGCAACATTTCGCTCCAGGGATCTCCTGGCATACCAGGGACACCTCGGCGAGACTGGGACTTAACAATTGTTTCGGAGCTGATATTTACAACAGATGGTTTTAGTTGTTCAACTAGATCGGCCAGTGAGGGAAGGCCTTTGATCTTTGCCGTTGCTGCGTGAGCGGGAGCCGAAATAGTGAATGAAAGTGCGATGAGCAGCATGAAAAATGCTTGCATCGCGGTTTTTGCGATTGATGCCGAACTCCGGGTTATGACCAATGACATGTTGACGTTCCTTCCTGTTCAATTTTACTAAAAGCGGCTATTGTTTACCGCCTATTTCGACGCTACGGGTTCCATTGTTGACGTTTAGGCAATCTGCGAGTGAAACGAAATTGCCAGGGCTCAGCTTGGTCGTTGTAAGTAGCTGAATTTTATTGCAATATTCATTTCTCTGTGGGATTTAAGAGGCAAATCCCCTTTCGGCGTATTTTCTACTACCCGGCTCTTTCTTGCAATGGGTAAGGCCCGAGCGGGCTCGATAATTAAAATACCATGTAGGCTTGAAATTGGTGGTTTTGTACCAATTTTAAGGGCTTGATGGGCACCTTTTCCCCGCCTTTCAATGGCGGATGGAGCTGTGGGGTCTCGATATTGGCAGGTACTTGCTGAATGTGGGGTTACCCAGCTGGGGCCTGAGGAGTTCGAGCACCTCTGATTGTTTATTTTAGGAATATTCGTTGACCAACGAGACAGAAACCGTACTTTTGGCGTTTCTTGCAGCCTTCCTCGCGGCGGGCGCGAACATTACATTTGCGCGTGCTCTGGCGAAGGTAGGCTCGTTCACGCTCGCCCAGATCTCCAACATGGGAAACGCTGTGATGTTGGGTTTCTATGGGCTTTATATTTTCGACATTTCGATGTTTCGGTGGGAGGCATTTGCCTGGTTTGGTGTACTCGGTGTGACGAATTTTTGCATTAACCGATGGTTTTTTTACACGGGCATGCGGACCATGGGCCCCTCACGCCATATCACGATAGCCAGCTTGGCCCCTTTGCCGACGCTTCTGATTGCCACGGTCCTCCTTGGCGAGAGGCCTGGCCCTCTCGTATTGATGGGAACAGCGTTTGTGGTTGTGGGGGTGATCACGGTGATCTATGCGCCCTCGAAGGGGAGGTGGTTCCAGGCCGGAATCGGATGGTCGCTCACCTGCATGTTGTTGTTTTCTGTGGGAGGTTACATGCGGAACCGGGGAATGCACATTATGCCGGCATCTGCATTGCTCACAGCCTGGGCCGCTCTGGTGGCTGTTCCAACGGGCGAGATATTGCGCACCGCCCTGCCCAACAATATTTTGTCGTGGGAAAAAATAAGCTGGTCTCTGGCACCCGTAATATTCCTGGCCATTTTTTTTAATTCTATTCAACAGGTAGTCATGAATATTTCCCTTCAGGGGCAAATGTCTCTCGCCATACCCATCATGAGCACGACCCCTGTAATCGTTATGCTGCTTTCGGCTATATTCCTGCGCGACATAGAGCGCCTGAATCGCCGTGTGGTGGTGGGAATTATGATTACCTTTCTTGGAATGGCCACCATCGGCATTGGACGGCACGGTTGATCTCATTTACCTGGAAATTCTAAATTGACCGATAATTCAACAGCTATTATTTGGGCGCTGTTGACTGCGGCTATGCTGGCCTTGCAGGGCGTGGCCACCGCGCGCCCTTTGCGCCACATCGGCATTCTTGCGGCATCCTTGCTGACCAACATCGTCAACGTCGTCGTCCTTGGGTTGTTGGGCGCGTACTATTACGTCGATGGGCAGATGACCGTCGTGGGAATGGGCTGGTTCGCTCTTCTCGGAATCTCTGCATACAGCTATGGGCGCTTTGTTTACTACAAGGCGCTGTTCACTATCGGCCCGCCGAGGCTGACAACCATGATGTCCACCGCCCCGTTGCTCTCGCTAGGGCTGGCGGTTTTATTTCTTGGTGAGCGACCGGGGCCAGCGGTGCTTTTCGGCACTTTTTTGGTGATCATGGGGGTTGTTTTTGTCAGCTACGAGCCCTCTGAGAAGGGTTGGTTTCATAAAGGCATTCTTTGGGGATTCGCGAGTGCCCTCTCGCTCGGAATGAGTGCGTTCATTCGAAAAAAAGGGCTTGCCTCTTTTCCCGATCCCATACTTACCGTGGCATGGGCGAATTTTGTCGGGGCAATTGTTCTCTCCAGCCTTCGGCCTTTGGTGCCAGCCGAACTGTTCCGGTGGGGTGGCCGCTCGACTATCATTGCCATAATATTGTTAGGAGTTCTGAATTCGGCGAACCAGGTTTTCATGAATATTGCCATCAAAATGGGCGATGTCAGCGTCGTTACCCCTATTATCGCCTCATCCCCGATTTTTTCGATTTTTTTCACGGCTTTATTCCTTCGGGGGTTTGAGCGTGTTCGTCCGGCCATGGTATTTGGCGTATTTTTCACTGTGGGCGGAATGGTGTTCATCGTTTTAGGGCGTTGATCCTATCCCCTTGTGGGAGGTAGGCTGGTTTCGAGCGTAGGATTTTCAATTTTTGGATACTCGGGTTCTGTCGGGCCGGACGGGCCGCTAGAGGCATTCACAGCCTGGGCGGCGATTTGCCGGTTTCAAGAAAAAAAAGGAGAACGGTATGGGCGACAAGGCATTCATCGATTCGTTTCTGGCGGAAAAACGTATGTGTCGTTTCGCGGTGTCGCGCAAGGACGGCGGTCAGTTGATTCGTCCGATCTGGTACATCTGGGAAGACGGCAAGTTTCTTATCAGCACGAAATCGTCCGGTGTCCACACCCGCATCGTCAAGCGGAACCCGAAAATTTCGGTTGTGGTGGACAAGGATGATCCGCCTTACGCTGCCGTGGTTTGTGAGGGTGAGGTGGAACTCATCGAGGGTGTCGGCACGGATCACGATCTTATCGGTCGATGCGCCGAGCGTTATCTTGGTCCCGAAATAGCCCCGAAATTTATGGCTGGCCCAGTGGCCCAGGTGGATCGTGTGCGCTTTATTGTTCACCCCAAACGTTGGACGGTTTGGAACGCCGGTGGCGATCCGCCCTTCAGCGCTCGGGCGGGCGATTACTCTTAGTAGCAAGGTGATTCGAAATAGCCGGGCGGGCGATACAGAGAGGCTCGCCCGGCTATATTTTTTGCGAAGTGTGTCAGCTATTAAAGAACGCCAGGCGTTACCTCTCGTACACGTCGCCAAATTACGAAGACGAACAGGACAATACCGGCGAGCTGTGCCAGCCCAGAGATGATGAGTGTAAATTGTGCAAATGGGTGCGCCGTTCGCCAGAGCCAGGGCTCGCCGATTATTCGGAAGATAAGCCCGCCCATGGTGAGATAATAAATTCCGTAGACGGAGGGTAAATGGTAGCGACCCTTTGTTTCGGGGTGAGTGCCCCGCATCAGGGGGAACATCCAGAGCGCCACACCCATTACCATAAGTCCGAGCCAGCCGACGAAGCCTATGTGAGCATGGAGAAGCAGCAATTCTCTTGGCATCCTCATGAGCCAGATGGCGTTTGCCAGCATGAAAAGGGAGCCTGATGCAAAAGTAATGACAAAACAGATGAGACTTGTTTTCACAAAAAGGCGAATGACAGGCGGCATAGAGATATCTCCTCAGTATGGCTGCGAGGTGTGGGGCGAGGGACGTCTCCTACACCGTATACGGGAACACGCCAGAGTATGAAAGACTCTCGTAAATGGGCGCGGCTACTTGTTTGCCTTGCGTTCCATATGATCCTGATGGGCTTGATATCGGGCATACTGATTCATCTCTACGGGTTAAACCGACCGGAAAAAATCCTGTTCTTGCCCTCGCTGTTAGCTGCCGCTGTGGTTGGTATTTTTTACACCTATGACCGCAAGGCCAACCGTATTTCAGAGTCGGGAAATCTTGCTGGTGCCCTCACGGGGCTGCGTCTGTGGGTGGATTTCTCCTACCCTGCTCTTGATATTGGCAGATGGGCATATTTCGGACTATGGGCTGTATGGGGCTCTTATCTGGCTAATATCCTTGTTGTTCTCCTGGTGGGCGTACTTGCCGAAAGGCGGGGGAGATGAAGATCGGGATAAATGTTTTTATTATGCGGAGGCTCTTTTAATAATAAATTTAATTTAGTGTAAATGTTACTTGCGAAAGTGTATTGAATGGATAGAATCATCCTATGTAAAAAGAATTTGTTTCTCTGTTATTTCAACTGGAGGGAGTCCATGCGTATTTACAGAAAGTTTCTAAATGGCAGTTACGGCTATTGCTGCAGTTGGTTTCGTTGCTACTCAGGTGAGTGCCGCTACCAACATCACCATCGTCGGCGCTGGTAAGGGCGCAGGCGCATTTCGAATGGCGGCAGGTCTTGCCGAGGCCGTGAACAAGACGAGTAAAAAGGTCAACGTTACCAACCGCGAGTCAAAGGGTTTTGTCGCGAATACCCGCCTTGTTGCTAATGGCCGCTCTGAAATCGGCATGACGAACGGAATTTTTGTCGATTTCATTCAGCGAGGCAAAAAACCTTTTCACAAGGGCAAACCGAAGAATACCATCCGTGGTATCGGCCCCGTTTCCACTTCCTGGTTCCAGGTGGCGACGTTCCGGAAATCCGGCATCAAGACCTATCACGATCTCGCCGGAAAGCGCTTCAATATGGGCCCCCGCGGAAGCTCGACGCTCTTCATGACGAAGTTCATCACCGACAACATTGGTGTCACCGGTAAAATCCGTAAGGACTATATGGGTTGGGCGGCCGCCGCGACGAACATGATCGACGGCAAGCTTGATGCCTTTGGCATTCCGAATCCTGTTCCCTCGCCGGCGATTCTTCGCGCCTCACGAAGTCACCCCCTCCGCATTCTCAGCATTCCCGATGATGTGCGTGATAAATTCGTCGCCATGAGTTCTGGCTACTACAAGGCCAACAAGGATGCTAGCGCTTATAACGGTATGAAAGGCAAGAAGTTCAAGACGGTTGCCTACACTATCTTCGCGGTTACCAACGTGAAGGTTTCCAACGATGTCGTCTATGAAGTGGCCAGCCGTGTATATGACAAGGCGAACCGCGACTTCTTGATTAACGTATTCAAGGGATGGAAGATCGGCCTGGACTTTGCTTCAAAGTCGGGTGAGTTCATTAATCAGATGAAAAATTTCAACATGAACCTTCATCCTGGCGCAGCCCGTTACTGGAAAGAGAAGGGCTACAAAGTTAATTAGAGACTTTGCTGAGTTTGAAATTTTGCCCCCCCCCCGGAGGGATTGTGTCCTTCCGGGGGGTTCTGATTTAACTGGTTATCATCGAAGTCGGATGGGAAAGAGCGGAGATGGGGAATTTTTTCAATTTTCTCTGGGTGTGGGTGCGGTTTGTATTTGCCCCGGAGTCGGCAGACCGTCGGGATCTTTCTCCTGGTTTTCAAAAGAAAAGCATGCCGGTTTGGTTGTTTCTGTCCAGCATGTTTTTTATCTATATAATTTTCTTTGCCGGTGAAAAATATAATCTTTATCTTCCCTATGAAATTTCGTGGGAATGGCAGGATGTAACATTCCCGGCTCTCGAAGTTTGGCTTTATGCCTTGATCTGGTTGTACGTTTCGGGGCTGTGCCTTCTGCCGAAGGTGACGACCCTACTGTCCTCGCTTGTGTTTGCTTTCTATTTTCTCTACGGCGCGGCGAACAAGGCGCCTGTAGATTTTGGTCTGGGTTTTGGTGAGGTTATCGTCTATATCCTCTCCCCGCTTCTTTCTGCGGGTACGGAAAAATCGCTCTCGGCGATTTGGGAGACGGTTCATTTTCCGGGCTTGGCTATCTATGCGTTTCATTTTTATTTGCCATTCTATGTGGTCTTTACTGCCATCTTGACATTTATTTTCTTTCCGGCTCGAAAGGGCGCTCCAATAAGGCGGCCCTCTTCGGTGGACCTTCTCCTTTGTGCAGGGGTTGTCGTCTTCACGGTGGAATACATCATGAATTTCGCCGACCGGGGAGATCGTGCGGGACTGGTTCTGTGGCCAGACGTTTTTATGGGCACGATCGCTATCATCGTTTCTATCGAGATGTGTCGCCGGATACTGGGGTGGGTGCTTCCTTTGTTGGGGGTCTCGTTCTTTTGCTACGCCATGTACGGCAATTATTTCCCCGGGCGGCTTCTTCATAAAGGATTTTCATATAATGAAGTTGTCAGCTTCATTTATGGAAACGACGGCATCTTTGGTGTCATCGCAAATGTTTATGCGAGTTATGTGTTTCTATTTATCCTATTCGGTGTTTTTCTCGAAAAAACCAAGGTCGGAGATGTATTCATCGATCTCTCCTA
>JABJAL010000075.1 GCA_018669005.1 Nitrospinaceae bacterium | reverse complement strand
GAAAAACGGCACAAGGCGCTCGCGTGCATATTGTACAGCCTCAATTTTCCCCTCGATGCCTCGCTGCCCAAATCCGCCCGGTATCAAGATGCCGTGAACCTGAGAGAGTAATTTTGAGGAGCCTTGCCCCTCAATTTCCTCGCTATCCACATACCGGAGCGTCACTTTCACATCATTGGCCAGCCCGCCGTGGGACAGCGCCTCGGAGAGAGATTTGTAGGATTCTTTAAGATCGACATATTTGCCAACGATGGCTATCTCGGTCTCTACTGTCGTTTCCCTGGTTTTTCTCACAATCTCCTTCCAGGGAGTAAGATCCGGCTCCCCGGCCCTCGATAAATCAAGACTATCCACGATAATTTGATCGAGCCCCTCTTCGTTGAACTTAAGGGGCACCTCATAGATGGTGTCCACGTCGATAGCCGTTATCACCGCGCTCGGCGAAACATTACAAAACAAAGAAATTTTTCGTTTAAGATCCAGATCCAGGGGATGCTCCGTCCGGCAGAGCAAAATGTCGGGCTGGATACCGATCTCGCGAAGCTTCATGACCGAATGCTGCGTGGGCTTCGTCTTGAGCTCTTCCGAGGTTTTGATAAACGGAATCAGCGTGACATGGACGATCAGGACATTCTCCGGTCCCATGTCATAGCGAAACTGTCTGATGGCCTCAAGAAACGGCAAGCTTTCAATATCGCCCACCGTGCCGCCAATCTCGCAGAGGATGACATCCTCCCCGTGGTCTGCGGCACGAAAACAGGTTTTGATTTCATCGGTGATGTGAGGAATCACCTGAACTGTTCCGCCCAGATAATCCCCCTCGCGCTCTTTCGAAATGACGTTGTAGTAAATCTTGCCTGCAGTGAAGTTATTTTCCCGGCGCATCAGAGCGTGCGTGAAGCGCTCATAGTGGCCCAGGTCGAGATCCGTCTCAGCCCCGTCGTCGGTGACAAACACCTCGCCATGCTGAAACGGGCTCATCGTTCCGGGATCGACATTTAGATAGGGGTCGAATTTCTGGAGGGTGACGCGAAGTCCCCTGGCCTCGAGCAGCGCTCCGATAGATGCCGAAGACAGGCCCTTGCCGAGCGAACTAAGCACACCACCCGTTACAAAGATGTATTTGGCCACAGGCCGATCTCCTGCTCAATTTCCGAGCGCAGGACAGAATCCGTTACAAGGCGCTCTAAATCCTCGGGAACATCCACGCCAATAGAATCATTCTCGATGCAAACCACCCTTATGCGGGCGCCATCCTCAAGAACCCTCAACTGCTCCAAGCTCTCTGCCTCCTCCAGCGGACTAGGGGGAAGCGACGCGAGCCGAAGCAAATATTCCCGTCGATAGGCATAAAGACCTAGATGTTTTAGTGGACGAGGCTGAATGACTTCCCATGCCTCACGCAAAAAAGCCTCCGAGGCCTGCGCCTTACCAAATAAATCGCGCATATGCGGCACCGGGGCTCGCGAGAAATATAGGGCATCACCTTCCTTGTCCACCACTACCTTTACCACGTTTGGGTCTAAAAAGTCCTCCACCCCAGGGACAGGGACCGCAATTGTGGTCATTTTCGCCTCAGAGTCCCCCAAAAGAGGGGCCAGGGCCGCATCAATATCCGCAGGATGAATCAAAGGCTCATCACCCTGCACATTGACGATAACACCCGAATCCGGGTGAGCCTCGGCCACCTCCGCCACCCTGTCCGTCCCACTCGGGTGGGAGGCGCTCGTCATATAGGCCTCTCCCCCGAAACCTTTAACCGCCTCCATGATTCGCTCATCGTCAGTCGCAACAAGAGCGCGGCTCACCAGCCGAGCCCTCAGGGTGCGGCGGTAGACAAATTCAATCATGGGCCGCCCCACCAGATCGGCCAACGGTTTTCCCGGAAAACGCGTTGAGGCCCAACGGGCGGGAATCACAGCAAGGGCGCCATCACTTTTCACATTCACGACAAGACAAGACCTCAATTAGTATGCGTTTTGACTGACAAAACCTTTCCACACCGTAAGCCACAATATTTTCAGATCCATTGCCAGCGACCAGTTCTCGATATAGTACAAATCGCACTCAATTCGCCTATCGATAGAGGTGTCCCCCCGCCATCCGTTCACCTGAGCCCAGCCCGTCATGCCGCTTTTCATCTTGTGGCGAAGCATATAGCCAGGAACAGACTTGCGAAAATCATCGACAAACACAGGCCGCTCAGGCCTTGGGCCCACCAGGCTCATATCACCCTTTAGCACATTGAATAGCTGGGGAAGCTCATCCAAACTCGTTCTTCTCATGAAAGAGCCCAGCGCGGTTCGCCTATCATCGCCCGGGCTCGCCCACACGGCACCACTCTCATCCTCGGCGCCCATTCGCATCGAGCGAAACTTATACATCTCAAATTTGATGCCATCTAAACCCATGCGCTCTTGCATATAAAAAACCGGTCCCCGGCTCGTAATTTTAACCAAGAGCGCGATCACAAACATGGGGAGTCCAAAGATGACCAGCGCAGCTAGACCGCATACAATGTCCATCAAGCGCTTGGCAATGCGATTCCACCCAAGCAAAGGGGTCTGCGATAGAAGGATAACAGGAGTCCCGTCGAGTTCCTCGATACCAGCATTCAAACTCATCCGCTCCACGAGATCGGGAACAACGCGAAGATCCACACTCGAATCGCTCAGGCTATCTAGCAGTCTCGATTGCTCATCCTGCCTCTCGGCGGGCAGAACGACATAGACCTCTAAAATTTCCTCGCGCTCAATAACTTCACGAATTTGTCCAAGAGTGCCAAGAATCGGAAGATCGCCCGCCTTCCCGTCAGCCACAACCGTCTCGGATAGATGACCCACCACTTGAAAGCCTAAAACCCGGTATGCCTCAAGCTGCGCCGCCACGCGCTGGGCCAGCGGCGAGACGCCGACGACGAGAATTCGCCGCATATCGACGCCCCTGCGGCGAAGACGCCTGATCATCGACCAGGTGATGCGGCGGCAAAGGAACAAAAACACCGACCCCAGCACCATGAAGAAAACCACCATGACACGGCTATAGCTCGTCTCACGGTAAAAGAAGGTCAAGGCGATGATCATGAGGACTGTCCAGCCCATCGTTCGAGCCAATCTTCCGATCTCGACCGTACTCTTGAGGCCCACGCGGAACCAGTAAAGTTGCGTCAAGCGCGCCGCCAGCATCCAGGCCAGCCAAACGAAAGGCAGGAGAATCAGATAATCCGAAATCGGGGGATAGCCGCGAATAACCGGGATCAGTTCAAGACGGAATCTGAAAAAATACGCGAGAGTCCACGATATCCCCAGTGCCGCAACATCTCCTGCAAAAAGTAGGACGACGTTTAGCTGGCCGTATCTTCTTGCCATAACTAATCCTTAAGCGAGTGCGCCGAGGCGCTCATTGTACTCCCGCCATCCGTGCTCAAATCGCTCGCAGGCGGTTTTTTTAAAATGGGCGCGATCAAATAGAGTTGCCTGGCGGCAGGCCGCCTCGGGACGAAACTTATCTTCGATTCTTTCAAATTCATGAACGGCACCAACCAATGCATCGGCGGTGGGATGCCTGAAAAAAAGGCCGGTAGGCTCTGAGGCAGCCCCCGAAACCTCATTCCAATCTACAAAACCTGGCGGGGGAGCGAAATCCTCTCGATTCGCCGCCACCACGGTTTCGAGCGCGCCTCCCTCTCCTAGCGCGATGACCGGTCGCCCCGATGCCTGGGCCTCTAAGGG